>JBEKAU010000364.1:0-3770 GCA_050015755.1 Vulcanimicrobiaceae bacterium
TCCGCTCGCCTTCGCACCGCCGACCGTCGTCGTGCGCATCGACGAGCCGATCACGATCCCGTTGACGGTGCCGGCCCAGCGTTGGAACGAGACGCTGAGCTGGACGCTCGACACGGCCGAAGGGGTGCGCAGCAACGGCACCCTCGCGCTGCGCGACGCGAAGGTGATCGCGACCGAGCACGACGGTGACCGCACCTTCGACACGCGCACCGTCGTCCTCCACGAGCCGCTGCCGCTTGGCCGGCATGCGATCGTCCTCGAGCTCCCGGGCCATGCGCACGCACGGGTCACGATCGTCGTCGTCCCACCGCGCGCGTATCCGCCGGAGGGGCGCACCTGGGGCGTCGCACTGCAACTCTACACGCTGCGCTCGCAGCGCAACCTGGGCATCGGAGACTTCGCCGATCTGCGCGCGATGTGCGTGCTGCTCGGCGCGCGCGGCGCCTCGTACGTGGGGATCAATCCGCTGCACGCGCCCTTCCGCTGCGATCCCGAAGCGGCCAGCCCGTACGCCGCCTCGTCGCGGCGCTGGCTGAACTGGCTCGCAATCGCGGTCGACGAGGTCCCCGAATCGCACGCCGCCAGCGTGCGCTCACGACTCGACGATCGTGTTCTGCAGGCGACCATCACGGCCGTGCGCGCAACGGGTGACGTCGACTACGCCGGTGTCTCGGCCGTCAAGGACGCGTTGCTGCGCGCTTGCTACGACGCGCTCGCGGACGACCACGACCGCAACGCCGCGTTTGCCGCCTGGCGCAACGAGCAGGGCGAGCCGCTGTGGCGCTTCGCCGCCTTCGAAGTCCTGGTCGAAAAGCACGGCCGCGACCTGACCGCGTGGCCGGCCGCGCTGCGGTCGCCCGATGCCCCCGACGTCGCGCTCGCGGTCGCCGACCAGACGCGGGAGCTCGGCTATGCGATGTACTTGCAATGGGTCGCCGATACACAGCTCGCCGCCGTCGCGACCGCGGCCGCAGCGCAGGGCGTCACCCTCTATCGCGACCTGGCCGTCGGCGTCGACGCCGGCGCCGCCGATGTGTGGGCCGACCGCGGTGCGTATGTCGACGCCGTGCGCGTCGGCGCGCCGCCCGACGTCCTCAACACGCTCGGGCAGGACTGGGGCCTGCCGCCGCTGCACCCGGTGACGCTCGCGCATGACGGCTACGCCGAGCTGCTCGCGCTCGTGCAGGCCAACTGTCGACACGCCGGCGCGCTCCGCATCGACCATGCCTTCTCGCTCGCGCGGCTGTATTGGATACCGGCCGGCGCGGGGGCCGGCGAGGGCACCTACGTCGGCTATCCGCTCGACGACTTGCGCGGCATCGTCGCGCTCGCGAGCACGCGCGAACGGTGCGTGATCATCGGCGAGGACCTCGGCACCGTCCCCGAGGGTTTTCGCGAACGGATGGAAGCGACCGGTATCCTTGCATACCGGATCCTGTTCTTCGAACGCCACGACGACGGCACGTTCATGGCGCCCGAGGAGTACCCGGCGGCGGCGCTTGCCGCGTCGGGAACGCACGACCTGGCAACCATTCCCGCGTGGCTGCACGGCGATGACCTGGTGCTGCGCGAACGACTCGGCCTCGCGCGCCAGCCGCTCGCGGCGGAGCAAGCGATCCGCGACCGCGACCGCGCGCTCTTGCTCGAGACGCTGGTGCAACACGGGGACCTGGCCGGGAACGAACGTGACGACGAGACCGCGATCGTGATCGCCGCGAACCGCTACCTGGCTGCCTCGCCCTGCGCGATCGTCATGGGCCAGCTCGACGACGTCCTGGGCGAACGCGACCCCGTCAACGTCCCGGGAACTTCACACGAATATCCGAATTGGCGTCGCAAGCTCTCGACCAGCGTCGAAGCCCTCGCGGACGATCTCCGCCTCACGCGCCTCTGCACCGCCTTCAACGAACTCCGCCCCCGGAAAATCGAATCATGAACGCAGTAAGCAGCACCTCTCCAGCGCGCGCCCTCGGGGTATCGCGCCGAACCCGTATCGCGAGCGCGCGCACGTCTGGGGGCCCCACGCAACGCGTGGGGGGCGCGCAGCTCGGGGCGGAGCGCCGTTGAAATGAAAGCCGTACTGATGGCTGGGGGGGAAGGCTCCCGCCTGCGTCCGCTGACGTCGCGTCGACCCAAACCGCTCGCGCCGGTCGCCGGCAAGCCGGTGATGGAGCACATCGTCGACCTGCTGCGCGCGCACGGGTTCACCGAGATCGTCTCGACGCTGCACTATCTCGCCGACGAGATCGAGGCCTGGTTCGGCGACGGCTCGGCGCACGGCGTGAAGATGCACTACGTGGTCGAAGACACGCCGCTAGGCACCGCGGGCGCGGTGAAGATGGCGCACGACGTGCTCGGCAACGAGCGGTTCCTCATCATCAGCGGCGATGCGCTGACCGCGCTCGACCTGGGCGCGATCGTGCGCCACCATATCGAGCAAGGGAACGACGCGACGATCGTTTTGCAGCGGGTGACCAACCCGCTCGAGTTCGGCGTGGTCGTCACCGACGAGCAGCAGCGCATCGTGCGCTTCCTCGAGAAGCCGTCATGGGGCGAGGTCTTCTCCGACACGATCAACACCGGCATCTACGTCCTCGAGCCGGGCATCCTCGACCGGATGGAGCGCGGCAAGATCTACGACTGGTCGAAGGATCTCTTCCCGGCGATGCTGCACGAAGGCGCCAAGCTCGGCGGCTACATCGTCAACGACTACTGGACCGACATCGGCAACCTCGAGCAGTACCAGCAGGCCAACTACGACGCGCTCGAACGCAAGGTCGCGATCACCTTCCCCGGCGGTGAAGTGCAACCGGGCGTGTGGGCCGGCGAGGGGACGCGCATCGATCCGGCCTCGCATCTCGAAGGGCCGATCGTGCTGGGCCGCGACGTGCGGATCGCCGCCGGCGCGAGCATCATCGGGCCGACGGTGATCGGCGATCGCAGCATCGTGGAGCGCGGTGCGACGATCGCCCGCAGCGTCTGCTGGGAGGACGTCTACGTCGGCGACGAGGCGACGCTCAACGACTGCACCGTCGCCGACCGCAACACGATCGAGCGCCGCGCGACCGTCCAGGAAGCCAGCGTCTTGGGCCGCGGCTGCACGATCGGCCAGGGCGCGACCGTCAACGCGCACCTCAAACTGTGGCCCGACAAGTGGGTCAACCCGGGCGCCATCGTCTCGATGTCGCTCATCTACGGTCAGAAGTGGCCGGGCTCGCTGTTCGGCTCGGCCGGGATCCGCGGCTTGGCGAACCTGGAGATCACGCCCGAGTTCGCGCTCAAGCTCGGCCAAGCGTTCGGGACCTACCTCAAGAGCGGCCAGTACGTGATGACCAGCCGCGACACGCACCCCGCCTCGCGGGTGATGAACCGCTGCATCATCTCGGGCTTGCTCAGCGTGGGCGTCAACGTGCTCGACCTGCGCTCGTATCCGCTGCCGCTGGCGCGCTTCGCGGTGCGTGTCGGCGGCGACGGCGGCGTCCACGTCCGGGTCGCGCCGGACGACGCCAACGCGATCGTGTTCGAATTCTTCGACCACCTCGGCATCGGGATCGACAAAGGCGCTGAACGCAAGGTCGAAAATCTCTTCTTCCGCGAGGATTTCCGCCGCACGCCGATGGACGAGGTCGGCCGCCTCGACTTTCCCTCGCGCGCGCTCGAGCGCTACACGTCCTCGTTCGTCGACGCGTTGCACGCGACCGCGCTGTCCGAGGCGAACTTCCGCGTCGTCATCGACTACGCGTACGGCAACGCCTCGATCGTGCTGCCGC
>JBEKAU010000365.1:0-3756 GCA_050015755.1 Vulcanimicrobiaceae bacterium
TGACCGACTGCTCCATGGCGGTGACGATCGGAACGACCTCGCGAAAGCGCGCCAGCTTGCGGATGGGGTAGACGACGACCTGACCGGGGCCGTGGTAGGTGACATCCCCGCCGCGCTCGACCGGCACGACCGCGACCCCGCGCGCCTCCAGCAGCGGCCGGCTGAGCAGAAGGTTGCTCTCCTTGGCGTTACGGCCAAGAGTGATGGTCGGCTCGTGCTCGACCACCAGCCACGTGTCGGGGGACTCGCCGGCCGCCACCGCGGCGTGCAGGGCACGCTGCAGCGCCAGCACCGAGGAGTAGTCCCGGCGGCCGAGATCGAGGAGCCGTGCGCGCGTCGCCACCGTTCTCGCAAGACCCGGCCGCGCCGGCCGGCGGTTTCGGACGGTT
Organism: Vulcanimicrobiaceae bacterium; assembly: GCA_050015755.1. Lineage (GTDB taxonomy): Bacteria > Vulcanimicrobiota > Vulcanimicrobiia > Vulcanimicrobiales > Vulcanimicrobiaceae > Vulcanimicrobium. The sequence continues at coordinate 390 of JBEKAU010000365.1, forward strand.
CCCGCGGGCCGGCCGCAGAAGCGAGGGCCTGTGGCGCGCTTCATCTACACGACCTGCCGCAAGACGGGAAGCCAGTGGGTGACCGGGGTGCTCGGCGATCCCCAGCTTGCCGCGGCGAGCGGCGTCGTGCTCAAGCGACCGCACGACGGTTACCGGGCGGACCAGTTCGCGACCGAGCCCGACGGAACGCTGATCGCCCCACTGTTCGACCTCACCTACGACCGGTGGCGCCAGGCGGCCGGCCCGGACGATCGCTGCGCGGTCGTCGTCCGCGACCCGCGGGACGTCGTCGTGTCCTGGGCCTTCTCATCGGCGTACAGTCACCCCAGCGATGCAGAGCTCACCCTGGTGCGCTCGCCGTTGCTCGCCTTGAACCTGCGCGGCAAGCTCGAGCTGGCCGCATACATCCTCAAGCTGGCCACCCGCGTGCAACTCTCCTGGATGCGCGGCGCGCCGAAGCCGCTCGCCCGAACGTTTCGCTATGAGGACCTCGTCGCCGACGAGGTCGGGGTGTTCACGGCGATGGTCGACTATTTCGGCTGGCCGGTCGCGCCGGACGACCTTGCCGAGGTCGTCGCACGGCACACGTTTTCGGCGCGCAGCGGCGGTCGCCCGCGCGGTGAGAAGGATCCGTTCAGTCACTACCGTGCGGCGACGCCGGGCGATTGGGCGAACTACTTCGATCGTGACCTCGCCGAGCGCTACGAGGCCGCGATGCCGGGTGTCGTGCGCGGCCTCGGCTACGCGGAGAGCGACGAGTGGTGGCGAGATCGGCCGAAGGTGGTTACGGGACTGGACGCCGGCGGTGTGGAGAACGAAGCTTTACGCGCCGAGCGCGACGCCGCTCTGGCGGACCTCGCCGCATTGCGCACTGCCGCCGAATCACTGTTGCAGCGCGTCGAGGCCCTGGGCTAATTATTCGGGGATCGCATCGAGCAGATCGCGCAACCGCTCGCGCACCGTCTTGCGGAAGGCAGCGTGGGAGCGGTGATTGGCTTCCAGCAGAGTCAATCGCTGGTCGGCCGCCTCTGCGAGGGCTTCGAGTTGTTTCTCCAGGTTCCGAATGTGTTCGGCTTGCTCGGCGATGACGCCCAGCCGCGCGTCGGCCTCGACTTGCAATTCGTCCTGGCGCCGGTCGCGATCGGCGAGCATGCGGGTGAGATCGTGTGCGGAGTGTGCGGCGACCGAGTCCTCGATACCGTGAAGCCGCTCGAGCACCGAGCGCAGGGCCGCCGCCTGAGCGCGCACGTCGACCAGCGCATTCTGCTCCGGCGGACGGGTTCGTTGTCCGGTGGGTTCGGGGGCGTCGGCTTCGGACCTCATGCGGTATCGTTCGCCGAAGGGATGCTCAGCGCTCCCGCGCCGAACGGGGCGATGATGAGCAACCACGTTGCCGACCGCTGAACTCGACCCGCTCGCCCTCGACGTGTTCCTGGCGACCACCGCGGTGGTCGTCTTTCTGACGCTGCGACGGCCCGCGCTGGGGACGATCGCCTAGCTGCTGCTCGGCCCCTTCGACCTGGCCCGCGCGGTCGGCGGGACGACGGTGACGCTCGAAAAGGCCGCTATCGTCGGCCTGGCGCTGGGTCTGCTCTTCCGCCGGGCGAGCTGGGCCGCGTTGCGCGCGCGCCCCGCGGTGGCGATCGGCATCGCCTTGGTCGCCGTGGTGGCGGCCACCGCGCTCTCCCTGCATGGGGCCATGTACCGCGAGCCGGTGATCCGCGAGACGTTCAAGGCCCTCGAGTACCTGCTGGTGTTCGGCCTGGCCACGCTGGCGGTGGCGGCCGATCCCGATGAGCCGTTGCTGGGGCGCGGCATCGCGCTGGTCGCGATCCTCGGGTCGCTCGCCGCAGTGAGCGATCTTGCCTTGGGAGCGCACTCCGCCGTGCTGGTGGCGGGACGGACGATCCCCCGTATCGCCGGTCCTCTCGAGGGCCCCAATCAACTCGCCGGCTGGCTCGGGCTGTTGCTGCCCGTGCTCTTCGCGCTCGCGCTGCGCGGACGCGGGCTGCTGGTGACCGTCGCCTTGGGTTTGGCGACGGTGACGCTGGCGCTCACGCTCTCGCGCGCCGGGATCGTCGCGGCGCTGATCGGTTTGGCGGTCGTCGCCCTGTGGAGTGGCGCGCCGACACGCGCCCGCGCACTGCTGCTCGGGGCGGGCGTGCTGGTGGTTGCGGTCGTGGTGACGGTCGCGACCGGAGCGGGCCTGCACGTCCTGAGCGCCGAGCAGATCGACACCGGCAACGGGCTCGCGACACGTCCACAGCTCTGGCAGGCCGCGCTCGCGTTGTGGCGCACGCATCCGTTGCTGGGCATCGGCGCCGGCAACTTCGAGCTCCGGCTTCCCGATGCGGGCCTCTACGGCGTGCGCACCCATGCCAACGATTACTATCTGCAGTGCCTGGTGGAAGGGGGGCTGCCGCTGCTGGCCGCCGGTCTGGCGGCGAGCGCGGCCTGGATCATCGGCCTCGCCCGTGCGCGTTCAGCGATCGTGATCGGTGTGTTCGCTGCCGGCATCGCCTTCGCGCTGCACCAGATCGTCGACGATCTCGCCTTCTATCCGAAGGTCGGCGACTTGGCCTGGTGTTTGGTCGGCATCGCGGCCGCGCTGGCTCAGGCGTCGACGCGCGCGCGCAGCAGCGTTTCGATCGCGGCTTCGTCGACGGCGCGCACGTAGCGCGCGACGACGTCGTGCGGTTCGCCGTCGGCGCGGACGCGACCGTGGTCCATCCAGATCGCGCGCTCGCAGGCGGAACGGATCAGGGAGAGGTCGTGCGAGACGAGCACGACGGTGCGTTCCTCGTGCCAGAGCGCGTCGATGCGGGCGCGCGACTTGGCGCGAAAACTTTCATCGCCGACCGAGAGTGCTTCGTCGATGAGCAGGATGTCGGCGTCGACATCGGTGGCAACGGAGAATCCCAGCCGAGCGGCCATCCCCGAGGACAGCGTGCGCACCGGCAGACGCTCGTACTCGGTCAGCTCGGCGAACCGCAAGATCTCGCCGACGCGCGACTCGATCTCGCGCCGCTCGACGCCGAGCAGGACGCCGTACATCACGATGTTGTCGGCCAGCGTCAGATCGCCGTCGAAGCCGGCGCCGAGCTCGAGCAGCGGTGCGACGCGTCCGTCGACCGCGACCGTGCCGGCGGTCGGCGTGAGGACACCGCACATCACTTTGAGCAGCGTCGATTTGCCCGCCCCGTTGGCACCGACGATGCCGATCTTCTGGCCGGGCGGGATGACCAAGTCGACGCCGTCGAGCACGACGCGGCGGCGCGGGCTGCGGTAGCGGCCCGCCGCCATCGCCAGCAAACGGCCCTTGAGGTCGTGCGCGTACTCCTCGCGGATGCGGCGCTGGAGCGAGACC
>JBEKAU010000366.1:0-3727 GCA_050015755.1 Vulcanimicrobiaceae bacterium
GCGGTGATGCCGTTGGGGCCCTTGGTCGGATCGGTGACCGCGAAGACGGTGATGACGTCGGCGACGCTGCCTTGCGTGATCCAAATCTTCGTCCCGTCGAGCACGTAGTCATCGCCGTCGCGGACCGCGCGGGTGCGCATCGAGCCGGCCGCGTCGGAACCGGACCCGGGCTCGGTCAGCGCGTAGGCGGCGATCTTCTTGCCGGCTGCCAGGTCGGGAATCCAACGGCGCTTCTGCTCGTCGTTGCCGCCGATGATGATCGGCAGCGCGCCCAATTCCTGGACCGCGATGATCAGCGCCGAGGAGGCGCACGCCTTGGCGACTTCTTCGACCACCTTGACGTAGGTGACGAACGAACCGCCCAAGCCGCCGTACTCCGCCGGGAACGGGATCCCGAGCAGATCGTTCTGCGCGAAGAGCTTCTGGAGGTCCCACGGGTACTCGCCGGTCGCGTCGATCTCAGCCGCCCGCGGCTCGACTTTCTCTTTGACCAGGTCGCGGACGACCTCGAGGATCATGGCCTCTTCGTCGTCGGAGGTGTGGGGGCGCGGCGGTGCGATCGACATAGCCTAGCAAGGTTCGACGCCGGCCGTCGCCTCCTCCGCTGCGATCGATCGACCCATCCATTCCTTGCCGGCATCTCCTTACCGTGCTATCCTTACCGAGTGCGTCAGTACAAAGCAAGGGTTACGAGCAAGAATCAGCTGACGCTGCCCAAAGGCGTGAGCGCATTCATGCACGTGCAGCCGGGCGACGAGATCACGTTCACGGTCGATGAGGACCAGGGGCACGTGAGCGTCGAGGGCCCGAGCTTCATGGAGCGGATCAAGCCATGGATCGGTCGGTGGGCTGGCGATGACGGCCCTCGCACGACCGAGGAAGTCGATGCTTGGATTCGTGAGATGCGCGGGCCCCGAGACGAGTGACGGCGCTCGATACAAACGTTCTCGTCGATGTCCTGCGGGTAACGGCGATGGCGCGTCCTTCGCTCGAAGCGATGGCCCGTGCAGCAGAAGGCGGTCCGCTCGTCGCGGCGCCCGCGGTCTACGCCGAGCTCTGCGCGGATCGACGCGGTTCGCACGACGCGGTGATGGCTTTTCTCGATGAGGTTCGGGTGCACATCGATTGGGAGCTCGGAAGGCAGGTGTGGCGAGATGCCGCGGACGCCTTTCGCGCGTACGCCGGACGGCGCCGGCGTTCTGGCGGCAGCGAACCGCGTCGTTTGCTCACCGACTTCGTCATTGGAGCGCACGCACTGCGTGCGGGCCGGTTGCTCACGCGCGACGCAGCCTTCTACCGGCGCGCCTTTCCCGGGCTTCGCGTGGTCGACCCAACGTCGTAACCACGACCCGGTCTCGCTTCCCTTGGTCCACCCCTTTGGGTCCGAGGGGGGCGGTTCGCGTGAAGGGAACGCAGCCGAGCTATGAGCGCGACCCCGACCCTGGACCGCTGGAGCCCGACCGCCGAACAGATCGCCGACGCGAACCTCACCGCGTTCGCGCACGCGCTCGGCGTGCAGGGGTACCACGGTCTGCTCGACGCCGCCGACCGTGACTTGGCCGGCTTCTACGAGAAGCTCGTCAAGCGGCTGCGGCTGCACTGGGACGCGCCGTGGGAGCGCGTCCTCGACCTCGAGCGCGGCAAGCCGTTCGCCCGTTGGTTCCCCGGCGCGCGCCTCAACGCCGCCGCGAACTGTCTGGACCGCTGGATCGACCGCGGCCTGGGCGGCGCCGAGGCCTTGGTGTGGGAGGGCGAGGACGGCGCCGAGCGCCGCTACACGTTCCGGGAGCTGCGCGATGCGGTCGCGCGCTTGGGGACGGTGCTGCGCGAGCGCGGCGTGGCACCCGGCGATCGGGTCGGCATCTTCATGCCGCTGATCCCCGAGACGGCGATCGGGCTGCTCGCGATCGCGTACATCGGCGCGATCGCGGTGCCGGCGTTCTCCGGCTACGGTCCCGATGCGCTCGCGACCCGGCTCGCCGACGCCGGTGCGAAGGTGCTGCTGACGGTCGACGGCGTGACGCGCCGCGGCAAACCGGTCGTCTCGAAACAAGTCGCCGACGACGCGCTCGCGCAGGCGCCGAGCGTCACCACCGTGCTCGTCTACCCGCGCATCGGCCTCGACGTGCCGATGACGTCCGGCCGCGACGTGCGTTGGGACGAGGCCGTCGCGAACGCGCAACCGCTGGCGACGTACGAGCACACCGGCGCGAACGATCAGGTGATGCTGCTCTACACGAGCGGCTCGACCGGGAAGCCGAAGGGCGCGAACCACGTCCACGGCGGCTTCCCACTCAAAGCGATGATCGATCAGTACCTCCTCATGGACGTGAAGGAGGGCGATCGGATGCTGTGGTTCACCGACATGGGCTGGATGATGGGCCCGTGGCTGGTGTTCGGTGCACTCGGTCTGGGCGCGTCGATCATGCTCTATGAAGGGACGCCCGACTATCCGCATCCCGATCGCCTGTGGAGCATCTGTGCACGGCATCGGGTCACGCACCTCGGCATCGCGCCGACGGCGATCCGCTCGCTGATGGCGCACGGCGATGAGTGGCCGGCGCGCCACGATCTCTCCTCGCTGCGCATCCTCGCCTCGAGCGGTGAGCCGTGGAACACCGAGCCGTGGAAGTGGTTCGCCACGCACGTCGGCCGCGGCGTGGCGCCGATCATCAATTACTCCGGCGGTACCGAGATCGGCGGCGGGATCGTCGGCTGCGTTCCGACGCTGCCGCTCGTCCCCAACTCGTTCCACGGGCCGGTTCCCGGGATGATCGCGGACGTCTACGACGCCGAGGGCAAGCCGCTGCGCGGCGCGGTCGGCGAACTGGTCGTCAATCAGCCGTGGCCGGGGATGACGCAGTCGTTCTGGGGCGGCGATCCGCAGGTGACCGACGACGCGCGCTACCTTGCGACCTACTGGGAGCGCTTCCCCGACACGTGGGTGCACGGCGACTGGTGCGAAGTCGACGCTGACGGCTTCTGGTTCATCCGCGGCCGCAGCGACGACACGATCAACGTCGCCGGCAAACGCGTGGGCCCTGCCGAGTTCGAGAGCGCGGTCGTCTCGCATCCGAAGATCAAAGAAGCCGCAGCGATCGCCATCCCCGACGAGATCAAGGGCGACGTGGTCGTCGTGCTGGCGGTGCCGAAGAACGCAGCCGACGAAGGCGACGCGCTACGCGCCGAACTGTTCGCGATCGTCGACCGGGTGATGGGCAAGTCGCTGCGCCCCAAGGCGATCCACTTCGTCGACGACCTCCCGAAGACGCGCAACCTCAAGGTGATGCGGCGTGTCGCGCGCGGCAGGTACCTTGGTCTCGCGGACCTCGGTGACCTCACCGCACTCGACAATCCGGGAGCTCTCGATGCGATCGATCGCCGCCGCTGAAACCGCGTCGCCCAAGGAAGTCGGCCTGTCGGGGAAACGCCTGCAGCGCTTGACCGACGCGTTCGAACGGGACGTCGCCGAGGGTGCGATTCCGGGCGCGGTCGTCCTGGTCGCGCGGCGCGACCGCATCGCGTACCTGCGCGCGTTCGGCTTCCGCGACCGCGAGGCGCAGGCGCCGATGGAGCTCGATACGATCTTCCGCGCCGCCTCGATGACCAAGCCGATCGTCGTCGTCGCGGCGCTGCTGCTGCTCGAAGAGGGGCGGCTGCAATTGCACCACGACCTCGCGCAATACTTGCCGGAATGGGCGAGCGTCCAGGTCGGTGTCGAGCAGGG
>JBEKAU010000367.1:0-3714 GCA_050015755.1 Vulcanimicrobiaceae bacterium
TGCGCGAGATCGAACAGGTCGGCGAACGGGCCGCCGGCGTCGCGCACCTCGAGGATCGAGCGCACCGCGCCCTCACCGACGCCCTTGACGGCAGCCAGGCCGAACCGGATCGAATCGCCGACAACCGCGAAATTAACCAGCGAGGCGTTGACGTCCGGCGGCAAGACCGGGATCCCCAGCTTCTTCGCCTCTTCGATGTACTCGACGAGCTTGTCGGTCTTGTCGCGCACCGAGGACATCAGCGCCGCGAAGTATTGCAGCGGGTAGGTCGCCTTCAAATACGCCGTCTGATACGCGATCCACCCGTACGCCGTCGCGTGCGCCTTGTTGAACCCGTAGCCTGCGAACGGCTCGATGAACGCGAAGACCTTATCGGCCAGCTCGGCACTGATGTCGTTCTCTGCGCAGCCGGCGGCGAACTTCTCCTTGTAGTACGGGATCTTGTCTTTCTGCTTCTTCCCGACCACCTTGCGCAGCTCGTCGGCCTGCCCCATCGAGAAGCCCGCCATGTCGCGCGCGATCTGCATCACCTGCTCCTGGTACAGACACACCGAGTACGTGTCCGCCAGAATCGCTTCCAACTTCGGGTGCAAGTACTTCGCGACGCGACCGTGCTTGCCGGCGATGTAGTCCGGAATCCACTCCATCGGACCGGGCCGGTAGAGCGCGACGAGCGCGATGATGTCCTCCAGGCGCGAGGGCTTGAGATCGACGCAAACGCGGATCATGCCCTCGGATTCCATCTGGAACACACCGAGGGTCTCGCCGCGGCTGAGCATCTGGTAGGTCCGCTGGTCGTCGTCCGGAATCGTCGCCAGGTCGAACTGCGGGTTGACCGTGCGGCGAATCTCGTCGGCGGCCGCCTTCATCACCGTGAGGTTGCGCAGCCCCAAGAAATCCATCTTGAGCAGGCCGATGCGCTCGACCATCGACATGTCGTATTGCGTGTTGACGCCGTCGTCGCCGATCTTCACCAGCGGGACGTGGTCGGTCAACGGATTCTTCGAAATGACGACGCCGGCGGCGTGGGTCGAGGCATTGCGCGCCAGGCCCTCGATGGACTTGGCCGTGTCGAGCAGCTTGCGAATCTGCGGGTCTTGCCGATAGAGCGCGCTCAGTTCCGGGATCTGCTCGAGCGCCGCCGGTATCGTCAACCCGTTGGGGCCCGACGGGACCAGCTTCGCAACGCGATCGACGTCCGGCAGCGGCACGCCCAGCGCCCGGCCCGCATCGCGAATGGCAGCCCGCGCCGCCATCGTGCCGAAGGTGACGATCTGCGCGACGCGGTCCTTGCCGTACTTCTCGATGACGTACTTGATGACTTCGTCGCGCCGCTCCACGCAGAAGTCGGTGTCGATATCCGGCATCGAGATGCGTTCGGGGTTGAGGAAACGTTCGAAGATCAAGCCGAACTTGATCGGATCGAGATCGGTGATCCGCAGGCAGTACGAGATGACGGAACCGACGGCCGAACCGCGACCGGGCCCGACCGGGATGTCCTGATCCCGCGCGTACTTGATGAAGTCCCACACGATGAGGAAGTACGAGGCGAACCCCATCTTGTTGATGATGTCCAACTCGTACTCGAACCGCTCGCGCAACGCCGCGTCGCTCGTCGCGCGCTCGACGCCGTAGCGCTCGACGAGCCCCTGCTCGCACACGCCACGCAAGTATTCCTCGGCTGTCGCCTGATACGTTGTTCCGGCGCCCCCGGGGGAATCGTCCATCACCGCAATGTCGACGGCGCCGGGCGTCTGGGGGCCCCGCGCCGGAGGCGTGGGGGGCGCGTAGCCGGGGGCGGAGCGCCGTGGCACCGGGTAGTCCGGGAGATAGAAGATCTTTTCCGGGATCGAGATGTCGATGCGCTTGACGATCTCGAGGGTGTTGTCGCAGGCGTCGGGGACGTCGGCGAACAGCTCCCGCATCTCCTGGGCGCTCTTGACGTAGAACTCGTCCGAGAAGAACTTCATGCGGCTGGTGTCGGCGACGGTCTTACCGGTCCCGATGCAGAGCAGCACGTCGTGCGCCTGCGCATCTTCACGCGCGAGATAATGTGAGTCGTTGGTCGCGACGAGCGGGTAGTTCGCCTCTCTCGCCAGCTTGATCAAGCCGGCGTTGATGGCTTCTTCCTCCGGCATCCCGTGGCGCATGATCTCGATGTAGAACCGGTCACCGAAGATGTCGGCGAACATCTTGGCGTTGTTCTTCGAGGCCTCGTAGTCGTTCTTGAGCAGCGGTGCGGCAACCATCGAGGACATGCACCCGGAGAGGACGATGAGCCCCTCGTTGTGCTTCTCGAGCAGCTCCATGTCGATGCGCGGCTTGTAGTAGTATCCCTCGAGGAAGCCCTTGGAGATCAGGGTCGTGAGATTTTTGTAACCGACGTCACTTGCAGCGAGCAGCGTAATGTGCGCCTCGTCGCGGACGGTGCGGTCGAAACGGCCGCGCGGCGCAATGTACGCTTCGCACCCTATGATCGGGGTGAGCCCGTATTTTTTCTTGGCGGTATCGTGAAATTCGACCGCGCCGAACATGACGCCGTGATCGGTCAGCGCGATCCCGGGCGCCCCGTCCTCGGCCGTGCGTCGACACAGCTGGTCGACACGGCAAGCGCCGTCGAGCAACGAGTACTCGCTGTGCACGTGCAGATGGACGAACGAACTCAACGAAAAGCTTACCTTGACGGACGGCCGGGCGCGGGAAACGCAAGAGATACCTGAGAACGGTAGCGGTACCCTGCGAGCGTCAACCCCCGCCTAAACGTGGAAGTTCCCATTCCGATCTCTCCCGTGGACATGGCTACCGATGAGTTGAATGCGCTCCGCGACGAGTGCGCCCAGCTTCGGCGACGCATTGCCCTGCTCGAAGCAGAGCGCGACGAGTTCGCCCAGCAGAACTCCGAGCTCTTCGTCTTGCAGCAGGTCTTTTCGACCATGAACTCCACGCTGGAGATCGACGACATCCTCGCGACGGTGTTGCGCGGCGTCCACGAGGCACTTCGGTTCGGCCGCGTCGTCCTCTTCGAGGTCCGCGAGGGAACGCCCAGTCGGCGGCTGGAGACCGACGCGGACGGCTCGGTCATCCCCAGCCCGGACAACGAGGCGATGCGCCGGACGCCGCCCTTCACCTCGATGGTCGCGGGGACGCTGGACTTCAGCTTCGGGGTCGATGAGGACGGCGAGAGCCCGCTGGCCGACGCCGACGGCACCTACTGTATGCTGCCGCTGATCAGCCGCAACACCGTCCGCGGTATCCTCTACGTCGATAAGCCGCCCCAGCCGGACATCACCGAGACCCAGCTGCGGATGCTGCTCGACTTCGCCGCCCAGGCGGCGATCGCGATGGAGAACGCTCGCTTATATAGCGAGACGAAGCGACTGCTCGAAGAGACCCAGCGGCTCGCCTCGACCGACCCGCTGACGGGTCTGGCCAATCGGCGGGCCCTCAACGAGCTGATGGAGCGCGAGCTCCACAACGCCGAGCGCTACGGCGCCCCCCTGGCGTTCCTCGTCCTCGACCTGGACGACCTCAAGAAGATCAACGACGGCAAGGGCCATCACGCCGGCGACGAGGCCCTGCGCTCGTTCGCGGAAATTCTGCGGGCCAACGCCCGCCGCGGCGACATCGTCGCCCGCTACGCCGGCGACGAGTTCGTGCTCGTCATGGCCCAGACCGACCGCATTGCGACCGAGGCGATCCTGCGGCGCATCTACA
>JBEKAU010000368.1:0-3699 GCA_050015755.1 Vulcanimicrobiaceae bacterium
TTGCACGCGCAAGACGCGCGCCAGCATCGCCGTCTCCGGGTTGGTCATTCGCACGGCCATCTGGTCGAAGGCGTCCAGAATGCCCATCCCGACGTTGTTGAGCCCGATCACCCGCGTGAATTCGGTCTTGATCGGGTTGCGGCTCTCCTCGGCGGTCATGATGAACGCCTGGCGGATGCCCAAGCCGACGCGGACTCCGCCGGCCAGCGTGCGCAGCGCCTGCTCCAACTGATCCTGAAACCGCACGACGCGGCGCCGGCGATGGAATCGCACGTACCAGCCGGCGATGTAGCTCGTCAGGCCGCCGCACAGGATCAGTAAGAAGACGCCGAACAGCGGGTTCGGCCGGAGGAGGAGAATCAAGCCGGTCCAGGACCCTGCGCCGATTCCGATCATGATGAATCCGTATCGCTGCGGCTCGACGTGCATGCCCGCGAGCTCGAGATCGGTGCGAAAGCGGTTCCCGAAGGCGCTCACGCGTGCCGAAATCGCACCCCAGAACGACGCAATCAAGAAGCCGAGCGTTCCCAGCACGCCGAAGATGATGAGGATCGGCCCTAACGCGACCACGTGGCCTCCTTGAGGGAAGCTTGCGGCGTGTTGAAGATCACCGGATCGAACGTGATGCCGAGCTCGGCGAATCGGTCCAGACATTTCGGCTGGACGCCGGTCGGCTCGAAGTCGCCCAGCACCTTGCCTTGTGGACTGAGCCCACGTTGCTGATAGCGCACCAGCTCTTGGGTGGTCACGACTTCGCCTTCCATGCCGATGATCTCGCTGACACCGACCACCCGCCGCGAGCCGTCGCGCAGCCGGGCCACCTGGATGACCAGGTTGATCGCACTCGCGGCTTGCTCGCGGATTGCCCGCAGCGGAAGGTCGTACCCCGACATCAAGACCATCGTCTCGACGCGAGAGAGCGCATCGCGCGCAGAGTTGGCGTGAATCGTCGTCAGCGAGCCGTCGTGACCGGTGTTCATCGCTTGGAGCATGTCCAACGCCTCGCCGCCGCGACACTCGCCGATGACGACACGGTCCGGGCGCATGCGCAGTGCGTTGCGCAGCAGGTCGCGAATGGTCACCGCGCCGAGTCCTTCGAGGTTCGGTGGGCGCGCCTCGAGTCGGACGATGTGCGGTTGGTCGAGCTTGAGTTCGGCGACGTCTTCAATCGTCACGATGCGCTCGGCGCGCGGGATGAAGCTCGAGATTGCGTTCAGCAGCGTCGTCTTGCCGGAACCGGTTCCGCCGCTGACCAGGATGTTCTGCCGTGCCTCGACGGCAGCGCGAAGAAAGTCCGCCACCGGGGCGGTCATCGCACCCACCGCGATGAGGTCTTCGATGTGGAGCCGGGTCGTCCCGAAGCGCCGGATGGTGAGAACGGGTCCATCGACCGCCAGCGGTCCGATCACGGCGTTGATGCGAGAACCGTCCGGCAGACGTGCGTCGACCATAGGACTCGACTCGTCGAGTCGGCGGCCGAGCGGCGCGATCATGCGCTCGATGACGAGCCGGAGTTGACGATCGTCGACGAACTTCTTGGCCGTCAGCTCGATGCGCCCGGCGCGTTCGACGAAGACGTTGTCGTGTCCGTTGACCATGATTTCGGTGACGTCGTCTTCGTGGAGCAGCCCCTCGAGCGGGCCTAACCCCAATGCTTCTTCGATCACCTCGCGGCGAATCCGGGCCGCGTCCTCCGCGGTCGCGACGTCGGTCCGTGACGCGAGAAACTCGGTGGCGATCGAATCGATCTGGTCGCGCAATTCGGCGCGCATCTTGGCGTCCGTATCGGCGCGTCCGGCGGCGAAGAAGTCGATGCGCGTCAAGATCAGCGCATGGAGTTCGGTCTTGAGCCGATCGACGGCGGCAGAGGTTCGCGAGGGGGCATGCGGCTTGCGGTCACTCGCCGACCCGACGCGCGCCACCGGCTGCGCCGCACGAGGTTCGCGTCCCGCGCGCGGCTCACGGCGGTCGCCGATCGGCTTCTCCGTCGACTGATGCAGCTTGTCGAGCACGAAGGTCGGCGAATTCGCGAGCGTCGTCACCAAACCGGCAAACGCTTTGGTGAACTTTCGGTCGTGTTCGTCCGGAAGCTCGACACTGACGGAGATGCGGAGCGCCCGTTCGATCTCCACCTGACGCAAGTCGCTGGTGCCGCGGAAGTTGTTGAGGACGAAGGCGATGTGGGAGGTCGGGATACCGAACCGCTCCATCGCCGAGAGCATGGCTCGTGCGGCGCCCACGCCCATCAGGGTCGGCTCGGTGACGACGACGATCTTGGTCGAACGCGAAATGAAGGGACGCACGGTCGCTGCGAAGGGTTGCGGCGCATCGACGACGACGAGCGCGTCCTCCGGGAGCCGCCCGATCGCGCGCAAGATCGAGTCGGCCGTTTGGATGAAGCCGTCTTCGTACGTGCGAGCGAGCTCCATGACGATCAGGCCCGTCTTGGTGCTCGTGATGGCAGGCGCGCCCATCACGCGACCGGCGTCCAGGTCGATCGCGAGGTCATACCAGACCGCGAGACTCCGCTTCCCGGTCAGGTCGCCGTCGACGATGACGCGCTCCGCGTTCGATGGGAGCTCCTGCGCCAGCTTGATCGCGATGTTGGTCGCGCCGACGCCTCCTTTCGCGCCGACGATGATGAAAATGCGCTGGCTCACGACTCGGACCCGGGTGCGCTCGCGAGCGCCTCGACGAACTCGCGAAAGGTGCGCTCGAAACGGCGATCCTGCTCGTGGGGCAGCTCCGCGCTCACCGGAATCTCCAGGGCGCGTTCGACGTCGGGTCGCGGGATCGTGCCGACGCCGCGCGCGTCGCTCAAGAGGAAGGCGATGCGTGAGGACGCGATGCCGGCGCGGGCCATCGCATCGAGCAAGGATCGTGCCGCGCCGACACCCAGGCGCGAGGGTTCGGAGACGACGATGATCTTGTCGGCGCGCGCGATGAACGGGCGAACCGTGGCAGCGAAGGGCTGCGGTGCGTCGACGACGACCAAGGCGTGGTCTGAAAGGCTGCCCAGGGTGTGCAACAGTGAACTCGAGGTCTGGATGAGACCGTCCTCGTAGGTTCGCGCGAGCTCCATGACCAGAAAGCCGTCTTTGACCTTTGCGACGGCCGCCGCGCCGACCGTTCGGCTGAGGTCGAGATCTTCGGTGAGGTTGTACCACACCGCGAGGTTCCGTTTTCCGGCCAGGTCCGCGTCGATGATCATGCGCTCGCCGTGCGCGGGCAGGCGTTGAACCAGTTTGGTCGCGAGCGTGGTCGCCCCGACGCCGCCCTTCGCACCGACGACGCAGAAGACGCGCTGGCTCACCGCGGGCCGGCTGACGTGACCCGGTCGCCCTCGATGACCATCACACCCGATGGGGCGGGCCCCGCTGCCGGTACGTGCGCCGGCGGATCCGGTACCAGGGGGATCGCGGGCACGGTGAGGGTCGACGCGGCCACACTCGACGCCGTGGCGGAGCCCGGCACGACGCGCAGCGTCTCAGCCGGGAAGGTGCCGATCGCCTCTTTCGGATTGCGCAGCGCGAGCCGCAGCGAGGCGCCGATGTCGGCCCCCGCCAAAATGTCGGCTTGACTCGGCGTGACCGCTAAGGTGGCCGTCGTCGCGGCGGGCCCGGTGACGTTGAGCGGCCCCGCCGCCGCTGCGGTATTGGTCTGGACGTTGGCGCCGAGTGCGAGAACGAGCACGCCGCG
>JBEKAU010000369.1:0-3691 GCA_050015755.1 Vulcanimicrobiaceae bacterium
GCCGACGAGATTCAGCGCGGTGCGCTCGCCGGTAAGGATCGCACGCAGCGGCCCACGCAGGGTGGCGATCAGCGTGCCGCGTTCGACGTGACCGCCGTCGGGGACGGTCACCTCGATCGCAACGCGTGGATCGAGGACCGCAAAGACGCGTTCAGCGGCGGCGACGCCCGAGACGACGCCCGGCTCGCGAGCGACCAAGCGCGCATCACCGAGGGCGTCCGGGGGGACGATCGCGTCGGTGGTGAGGTCGCCGGCCCGGCCGAGGTCCTCACGCAGCGCCGCGCGGACAAGGTCGTCGATCAGGAGCGGGATCACGAGATTCGCGCCAGCGGAGCGGGCGCGACGAAGCGGCGCTGCGCAGAGCGTGGGTCGCTCGCCGGATAGTCTGAACGTTGGTGCGCGCCGCGGCTCTCGCGTCGGCTGAGCGCCGCCCGCGCGACGAGCGTACCAACCAGTGCCGCGTCCGCGACCCGATCGTCGTCAGCCGTGCGTTCGATTTCCCGGAACGCGTCGAGTGCGCGGAGCATCGACGCTTCGTCGCGGACGACACCGAGCGATGCGCTCATCGTCGCGCGCAGCTCGCGCAACGCCTCGCCGAGCGGACCGTACGCGCCGCGCTCGCGCGCAGCGGCGCTCGGTGCGCTGGTCGCCGCCTGCGTGCTCGCGATACCGCTGACGTCCTCGCCGACCCGTGCGCCGAAGACGAGTCCTTCGACCAGGGAATTGCTCGCCAGGCGGTTCGCGCCGTGCAGGCCGGTCGCGGCGACTTCTCCGCATGCCCACAAGCCCGGCATGCTGGTGCGGCCGAACGCGTCGGTCGCGACGCCGCCGATCGTGTAGTGCGCGACCGCCGTCACCGGGAGCGGCTCCGTGCGCGGGTCGATCCCTGCCCGCCGCGCAGTCGCGAAGATGCCGGGGAACCGCGTCGGGAAGTGCTCGCCGAGCGCCGCGCGCGCGTCGAGCAACACCCTGCCGCCCGCAGCCTCCACCGCTGCGACGGCTCGTGAGACGACGTCGCGCGGCGCGAGTTCGCCGCGCGGATCGAGGCCATCCATGATGCGCGTGCCGTGCGCGTCGATCAGCAGCGCGCCCTCGCCGCGCACCGCCTCGCTGACCAACGGCAGCGGATCGGCGCTGGTGCGCAGCGCGGTCGGATGGAATTGCACGAACTCCAAATCCGCCAGGGTCGCGCCGGCGCGTGCCGCGAGCGCGATTCCCGCGCCGCGCGCACCCAGGGGGGTCGTCGTACGCGCGTACAGACCGCCGAAGCCACCAGTCGCGAGCACGACCGCGTTCGCTTCGACCCGCACCTGATCGCCGGTCGGCGTGACCAGCACCGCGCCGACGACGCGTCCCGGCCGCATCAGCAGCGCGCTCGCGCGCAGGCCACCGCAGAGCTGGACGTTCGGACGCCGGCGCGCCTGGGCGAGCAGCGCGTCGACGATCGCCGCCCCGGTCGCATCGGCGACGTGGACGATGCGTCGCCGGCTGTGCGCGGCTTCGAGCCCCAGCGCGAGTGCGCCGTTCTCCGTGCGCTCGAAGGGGACGCCGATCCGCACCAGCGCGTCGATCGCGGCCGGCGCCTCGCGCGCGAGCGTCTCGGCGACGTCGGGTTCGGCGATGCCGCCGGCCGCCGCCAGCGTATCGGCGGCGTGCAGCCGCGGCGAGTCGCCGGCGTCCAGCGCTGCGGCGACCCCGCCTTGCGCCCACGCCGAGGCGAGGTCGCGCCCCAGCGGCGTCTCGCTCGCGACGAACACGCGGCGGCCGCCGTCGACCGCCAATGCCGCGGCCAGCCCGGCCACCCCGGCACCGAGGACCAAGACGTCGGTCTTCACGCGATCGCCATCATCCGGTCGAGCGCTGCCTGTGCGCGCACGCGCACCGCCTCGTCGACGAGCACTTCGTCCGTCAGCGTCTCGAGCGATCGCAGGATCTTCGGCAGCGTGTTGCGCTTCATGTGCGGGCAGAGGTTGCACGGCCGCACGAACGCGACGTTGGGGAACTGCGCGGCGACGTTGTCGCTCATCGAGCACTCGGTCAGCAGCACGACCTTCTGCGGCGCGCGATCGCGCACGAAGTCGATCATCGCCGCCGTCGAGCCGGCGAAGTCGGCCGCCGCGATGACGTCGGGCGGGCACTCGGGATGCGCGATGACCAGCACGCCTTCGTCTGATTCGCGCAACGACTCGACGTCGATGGCGCGGAAGCGCTCGTGGACTTCACAGTGACCTTCCCAGGCGATGATCTCGACGCTGGTGTTGGCGGCGACGTAGTGGGCCAGGAACGCGTCGGGGATCATGATGACCCGCGGGACGCCGAGCGCTTCGACGATCTTCACTGCGTTCGAGGACGTGCAGCAGACGTCGGACTCGGCCTTCACCTCGGCCGAGGTATTGACGTAGGTGACGATCGGGACGCCGGGATACTTCTCGCGCAGTCCACGCACATCGGCGGCGGTGATCGACTCGGCTAGCGAACAGCCTGCGCGCGCATCGGGGACGATCACGCGGCGGCTCGGGTTGAGGATCTTCGCCGTCTCGCCCATGAAGTGAACGCCGCACACCAGGATCGTGTCGGCCTGCGCACGCTGCGCCTCGCGCGCCAGCTGCAGCGAGTCACCGACGATGTCGGCGACGCCGTGGAAGATCTCAGGTGTCTGATAGTTGTGCGCGAGGATGACTGCGTTGCGCTCTCGCTTGAGGCGATTGATGGCGTCGACGTACGGCGCGTGGACCGGCCATTCGACGGCGGGGATGACCGCTGCGACGCGGTCGTAGATCGGGCGGGTGCGCTCGGCGATCTCGGGGGTGAAGGGCAGGGTTTCGACCATCGGGGGTACCTCGGCTGGGACTTCTACTTATTCTGAGTAAAAGTCGATGGCCGGGGTTTCACCGTCAGCGAATCCCAATCCCTGGGTCCGGCCGCTCGGCAAGCACGTCGGGCCGGAACCGGTAGACGCTCGCCGGCCGCCCGCGGGTGGTGCGCCGCTCGCCGGTCGGCTCGACGATCCCGCCCTCGGAGACCAGGCGCCGGAAATTGGGCCCGTGCAGCCGCATCCCGGAGAGCGCCTCGACCGTCCCTTGCAGATCGGAGAGGGTGAAGCACGCGGGCAGCAATTCGAACACGATCGGACGGTACTTGATCTTGCCGCGCAGACGGCCGATCGCGGTCGCCAGGATCCGGCGATGGTCCCCGGCCATCCGCTCGCCGAAGGCCGCGACGGCCTGCGGGGCTTCGGCGACCGCACCCAACTCGAAGAGCAGCTCGTAGCGCTCGAGGACGGCATCGTTGTTCCAGGCCGCCCCATCGAGGCCGAACGCGATCCGGACCCGCGAGGCGAGCGCCGCGTCGCCGCGACCGCCGATCGTGCTACGCACGAAGGGGAGCACGGCCTCCTCGAGCACCGGGGCCGGCCCCTGGCGGTCGTCCTCCCACGGAAAGAACCGGTACCAATCGCCCCAGATCGCCGTGCTGCCGGGCGCGACGACCCGCTCGCCGACGAGCGCGAGGTAGCCGACGCTGACCTGGCGCGGGCCGCCGGCGACCTCGCGCGGGTCGCGATAGCGGTCGCCGAAGGTATAGAGCTGCTCGAGATACCCGACCCGCAGCGCCGTCTGCTCGCCGATCAGCCGCCGTGCCGCGAGCTCGAGCGTGCGGTCCTGATCGGGCTCGAAGGGACCCGACGGCAACG
>JBEKAU010000370.1:0-3689 GCA_050015755.1 Vulcanimicrobiaceae bacterium
TGATGGTCGCGGAACGAACGCCGAGCGGCAACAGGGCGAGCGCAAGCGCCGCACAGGCGATACGTAGAAGGGTCACGGGCCCTCGGTTTCGCGCGCCGGCGAGCGGTCCCGCTTGCTCCTATCGTTCGTCGAGACGATACCCGATGCCGCGTACGCTCGAGATCTGCAACTGCGCGTCGACTTCGTTGAGCTTCTTACGCAGCGCGGCAACGTGGACGTCGACGACGCGCGTCGGCACGCCCGAGACGTCGTTCCAGACGCGTTCGAGGATCTGGGCCCGGGTCAGCAGCTTGCCGACGTTCTCGGCCAGATACCACAACAGGCGGAACTCGAGCGCGGTCAGGGTCACGCTCTTGCCGTTGTTCTCCAGGGTGTGGAAGTCGCGCACCAGCGTCGCGCCGCCGACGGCCAGGCGCCCTTCCTGTTCGATCTTGCGCGAACGCTCGCGGCGGCGCAGGAACGACTGCACCCGCGCGACCAGCTCGTTGCCGGAGAACGGCTTGCGGATGTAGTCGTCGGCCCCCAGCCCCAGCCCACGCAACACGTCGTTCTCGCTCGAGTGCGCGCTCACCATCAGGATGAACGCTTCCGAGGAGTTGGCGAGCGACGTGCACACGTCCAGACCGGAAATGTCGGGCAGCTCGACGTCGAGCAGGACGACGGCCGGTTTGAACGACGGCTCGGTCTCCAAGCCTGCCGTCCCGTTGTTGACGACCTTCACCTCGTAGCCGTTGCGTTCGAGGATCGCGCGCTCGAACGCGGCGACCTCAGCGTCGTCTTCGATGATCAGGATACGATCGGACATTCAGCGAGCTCCCACGGTTTCGGCTTCGGCTTCGTCGGGCATCAGCAACTCGCGCCGGGCGACGCCGTCCTCGATCGCCGCCTGCATGACCGCCTTGCCGACCGCGTCCACGACACGGGTGTCGAAGACGCTGGGGATGATGTACTCCGCGCTGCGCTCGTCGCCGACGATCGCCGCGATCGCGCGCGCCGCGGCCAGCTTCATCCCCTCGGTGATCCGTCGCGCGCGGCAGTCGAGTGCGCCGCGGAAGATTCCGGGGAACGCGAGCAGGTTGTTGATCTGATTGGGGAAGTCACTGCGGCCGGTGCCGACCACCGCGGCGTACGGCGCCGCGACGTCGGGCATCACTTCGGGCGTCGGGTTGGCCATCGCGAAGATGATCGGATCGCGCGCCATCGTGCCGATCCACTCCGGCTGCAAGATCCCCGGCGCGCTGACGCCGACGAAGACGTCGGCACCGCGCAGCACCTCCTGCAGCGTTCCCCGGCGGTTCTCGCGATTGGTGTGTTCGGCGAGCCACGTCCAGTGCGGGTTGCCGTAGGCCTCGGCCCGGTTGAGCGCGCCATCGCGATCGACCGCGATCACGTCGCGCACGCCGGCGGCGAGCAGCATCTTGATCGTCGCGGTGCCGGCGGCGCCGCTGCCGGTCAGCACGATCACCAGGTCTTCGATCCGCTTGTTGACGACCGCGGCAGCGTTCATCAGCGCAGCCAAGATCACGACGGCGGTGCCGTGCTGATCGTCGTGCATGACCGGGATGTCGAGCTCCTCGATCAGCCGGCGTTCGACCTCGAAGCAGCGCGGTGCGCTGATGTCCTCGAGGTTGATGCCGCCGAAGATCGGGGCGATCCGCTTGGCCGTCTCCACGATCTCGTCGACGTTCTTGGTATCCAGGCAGATCGGGAACGCGTCGATGTCGGCGAACTGTTTGAAGAGCATGCACTTGCCCTCCATCACCGGCGCCGCGCCATACGGCCCGATGTCGCCCAACCCGAGCACCGCGGTGCCGTCGGTCAACACGCAGACCGTGTTGCGCTTGATCGTGAGCGCATAGGCTTTGGCGGGATCGTTCGCGATCGCACTCGAGACGCGCGCGACGCCCGGTGTGTAGACCGTCGAGAGATCTTGCCGCGTCTTCACCGGCCGGGTGATGCCGGTACGGATCTTGCCGCCGAGGTGGGCGAGGAAGGTCGAGTCCGAGACGCTCAGGATGCGCACGCCGTCGATTCGCTCGATCGCGCCGCGCACGGCGGTCGCGACCGCGTCGCTCGGCACGTTCACGGTGACGTCGCGGGTGATCGTCGTCTTGCCCACCGTCCGGGTATCGACGGCACCGACCATCCCACCGGCATCGCCGATCGCCGAAGCCAGAATCCCAAAGGAGCCGGGCTCGTTGGGGGTCTCCAGCCGCATCACGAGCTGGGTGCCGATCGAAGGAGCGGTAGCCATTACTTGCCCCGTACGGTGCCGTGGCCGAGCGGTCCTCGCCGGAGCCGCCCTCTCGCCCGGCGGCAGAGCAGCCGTCCGTTCGTCGGTCGACGTGGACGCCGTCAGCAGGCATGCTAGCCGTATGACCCCGGTGATGGCGTTCGCAGCCGGCGCATTCGGCACGGTCGCGGCCGTCGCGGCTGCGGGCGGCCGGGCGGTGGGAGGCCGGCGAGAGCGATGGGAGGCAGTCGCCTTGGCGACCGCCGGGATGCTGTTCGCCCTGCTCGACGGCGAGGGGATCTTCGCCGGCCTGGCGCTCGTCCTGGGCCTGTCCGGAGCGGCCCGCTTCGCCGAGACGCTGCTCCGGTCGCGTCGCGAGCGGTCGACCCGCCTGCTGACCGCGCTCGAGCGGGAGGGGACGACCCACCGCCGGTTCCTCCCGCGGGCGCTGGTCGACCGGCTGGGACGAGCCTCGCTGGCGGACGTCGGCCGCGGTGACCGGGTCACGCAAAAGATGACCGTTCTGTTCGCGGACATCCGCGACTCGACGGCGCTGACCGAATCGCTCAGCGGCGAGGCGGCCTTCACCCTGGTCGCCGACTTCTTCGACCGCTCCGCGCGCACCGTGCGGCGGCACCACGGCAGCATCGACACCTACCTGGGCGACGGCTACATGGCGCTCTTCCCGCGCCGGGTCGAGGACGCGCTCGACGCCGCCCTCGCGCTGCAGCTCGCGGTCGCGCAACGCAACGACGAGCAGGTCGGCCCCACCATCACGATCGGGATCGGCATCCACACCGGACCGGTCACCTTTGGGCTGGTCGGCGACGCGTTGCAGCTCGACACGACCGTCGTCGCGGAGACCGTGCACACCGCCAAACGGGTCGAGGAGATCTCCAAGGAAGCCGGCGCGCCGATCGTCGCCACCGGCGAGGTCGTGCAAGCGGTGCGCGATCCCGGGCGCTACCTGGTGCGCGATCTCGGTCCGCGGCAGCTGCGCGGCAAGAACGAACCGATCGACGTCTTCGCGATCGCGGCCCCGCACGCGCCGGCGGGGCGCATTCCGACGGTACGGGAGGTCGTGCCGGCGAAGCCCAACGGGTGATCGCGACTCGCCTGGCTTGGGTCTTGCCGTTCGCGATGCTGGCGATCGTCGCGAGGGCGGTCGTCGACGTCCCGATGTACGACGAGTGGATTTGGTCGCCGCTGGTGCTCGCGCAACACGCCGGCACGCTCGGCTTCGACGCGCTGTGGGCACCGCAAGGCGCGCACCGCAGCGTCGTCCCGACGGCGCTCGCGCTCGCCCTGGCACGGGTCGACGGTTGGAACGTGCGCGTCGAAGCGCTCTTCTCGGTCGGCCTGGTCGCGCTCGCGCAGACGGCGCTGTTCGGCTTGTTGCGGCGGCATCTCGGCGCCGCGCGCGCCGGGTGGCCGTTCCTGCTCGCGAGCCTGCTGC
>JBEKAU010000371.1:0-4289 GCA_050015755.1 Vulcanimicrobiaceae bacterium
CGACGTGGAACCCCTCGCCGGAGCGGATCGCCGAATTGAACCAGCGGCACTCGAGGACCTGGCCGTCACGCGTGAGATTGCGGTTCTCCGAGACGTTCGAGCGGCCACCGGCGGCGGCGCGCGAGACGTCCTGCACCAGCAACAGATCGTCGTCGGGAACCAGCCCCAAGTCGGTGTGGCGCTTGCCGTACGCTTCGTCGAAGGTCCAGCCGAACAGCTCGGCAGCGCGCGGCGACCAGTCGACGATCCGCATCTCGGTGTCCCAACGCACGAACGCGAGCGCGCTGCTCGCCGTGTACGCGCGCAGCTGGCCGTACGCGAGATCCAATTCGCGCCGCACGAAGTCGCTGTCGGTCGGCCAGGTCCCGTCGGCTTCACGGTGGACGGTCACGCCGACGACGTTGCGACCCGGAAGGCGCGTGCAGACGACGGTGTACGTCTCGTCGCGGGTGAAGGGAAGCAGTCCGCTGCCGAACGAGCGTCCTTGGGTGAAGGCGCTCCCGATCAGCGGGTTGAGGATGGCGGCCGCGTGGGGCGCGAGCTCGCGCAGCGGACGCCCGATGCTCTCTCCACGGTGCAGCCCGAACAGGTGCGCAGCCGGCGCGCTGAGCTCGACGACGAGATACCGCTCGTCGACGGCGAACAGCGGATAGGGACGCAGTCCTTCGATGCCGCCCTCGCGTCCGAAACCGGACTCACGGTAGCCACCGAACGGCGAGCTCGGATCGAACTGGTTGAACGTCGAGCACCACACGACGCCGGCGGCCAAGCGCTGCGCGACGTACATGGACTTGGCACCTTTGTCGGTCCACACGCCGGCCGAAAGCCCATAGGGCGTGTTGTTCGCCTTCTCGATCGCCTCGTCGGCGGTGCGGAAGGTCATGATCGAGAGCACCGGTCCGAAGATCTCCTCGCGCGCGATGCGGTGCGCTTGCGTGACACCGGTGAAGAACGAGGCGCGGTGGAACCAGCCGCGCTGCGGCAGCGCGCAGCTCTGCTCGACGAGCGTTGCGCCTTCGTCGATCCCGCTCTGCACCAGCTCGCGGATCTTGGCGTGCTGTGCGGCCGAATTGATGGCACCGATGTCGGTGTTCTTGTCGAGCGGATCGCCCAACCGCAGTGTCTCGATGCGATCGCGCAGCCGCTCGACGATCGTGTCGTGGATCGGCTCCTGCACCAACAGGCGTGAGCCGGCGCAGCAGACGTGACCCTGATTGAAGTAGATCCCGTTGACGATCCCTTCGACGGCTTGGTCGAGCGGCGCGTCGGCGAAGACGATATTGGCCGCCTTTCCGCCCAGCTCCAAGGTCAGCTTCTTCCCGGTCCCGGCCAGCGTGCGCGCGATCGCCTTGCCGACCTCGGTCGAGCCGGTGAAGGCGACTTTGGCGATGCCGGGGTGGGCGACCAGCGCCGCGCCGGTCCGGCCGTCACCGGTGACGATGTTGACGACCCCGGGCGGCAGCTCGGCTTCCTCGCAGATCTCGGCCAGCAGCAGCGCGGTCAGCGGCGTCGTCTCGGCCGGCTTGAGGACGATCGTGTTGCCGCTGGCCAGCGCCGGGGCGATCTTCCAGGCGGCCATCAGCAAGGGGAAGTTCCACGGGACGACCGAGCCGACGACGCCCAGCGGCGACGGCTCGCTGAAGCCCGGGATGGCGTAGCGCAGCTTGTCGGCCCAGCCTGCGTAGTAGAAGAAGTGCGCCGCGGCCTGCGGCACGTCGAAGTCGCGCGACTCCTTGATCGGCTTGCCGCCGTCCATCGTCTCGAGCACGGCGAGCTCGCGCGAACGTTCGGTCAGGGCCCGCGCGATCCGGTAGACGAATTTCGCGCGCTCGGCCGGGCGCATGGGGCGCCACACCTGCTCGTACGCCGTGCGGGCTGCGGCGACGGCGCGGTCGACGTCCTCGGGGGTTCCGTATGCGACCTGCGCCAGCGTCTCTTCCGTCGCCGGGTTGATGGTCGCGAAGGTCTCCCCGCTCGACGAACGCACCCAGCGGCCCCCGATATAGTGGTCATAGCGCTCGCGGATGCGGACCGGCGTCGACTCGAGCGAGGGTGCGTAAGCGAGGGCCATACTCGCCGAAGTTCGCCACCCGCCTCGGTGACCCCGCGCGGCGAAGGGAGACGGCCGCGCTCGCACAAAACGGCGTTGGCAATGTCGCGTAGCGCAGCGCCGCGTGCGACCGTCCAACCGCTCGCGGTCACGGTCGTTCTGCTCGTGGTGATTATTCCGATCCTGATCGGGGGCGGAAGGCTCGTCGCCCAGCTGGTGAACCGCGGGTTCGCGGCCGGGGCGCACGTCCGCGCCGCCGCGAACGACCTGGCGACCGTCACCAAGGCGCAGCTCGACGAGGAGACCGGCATCCGCGGCTACGCCGCGACCCGCCGGCGGGTCTTCCTGGAACCGTACCGAGACGGCCAGGCCGAGTTCGTCCAGAGCTATGCAGCGTTGCGGCGCGACGCCGACCTCTTGCAGTTGTCCGATCGCAGCGCCATCGCCGACCTCGCAGCGACGAACGTGCGCTGGGAGCAGACCGTCGCGGCGCCGCTGCTGCGCAAGCCGACCGATGCCGACCCGATCCAGCTGCACGGCAAGGCGCTGATCGACCGTTTCCGCGCCGACGCGGACGCGATCGGCGTGCAGATCGACCGTCGCCAAAGCGAGCAGGACGCCCAGACGCAGACCGCGATCGGACGCATCAACCTGCTGGTGCTGGTCGCGGTCGTCGTGATCGCGGCGGCGGCGATCGGCTTCGGCATCGTGCAGACGCGGCTCGCGCGCCGGCTCGAAATCGAAGAACGCAACGCTGCCGAGCTGCGCGCCGCCTACGAGACGGAAAAGCGGATCGCCGAGACGCTGCAGGACGCGTTCTTGCAGCGGCCGCTGCCGACGACACCGGCGGTCAGCTTCAGCGCGACCTACGTGCCGGCGACTGAAGAAGCGAAGGTCGGCGGCGATTGGTACGACGGCGTCGAGCTCGGCAAAGGGCGGGTGATGTTCGTGATCGGCGACGTTGCGGGACACGGTCTCGAAGCGGCGGTCTCGATGAACCGCACCCGTCAGGCGTTGGTCTCAGCGGCGGTTCTCGACCCCGATCCGGCGGCGCTGCTCTCGCGGGTGAACCGCGAGCTGGTACGTGAACGGGGCCGGATGGTGACCGCCGTGTGCGGCTACGCCGACTCGCAGACCTACGAGTTCACCTACGCCACCGCCGGCCATCCGCCGCCGGTTCTGGTCGAGCCCGGCCGCCGACCGCGGCTGCTCGAATTCGGCGGTCTCCCGCTGGGCGTCGTCGACACGTCGGTCTACCGCACGCATCGCGTGCAGACCATCCCCGGCGCGATGCTGGTGCTCTACACCGACGGCGCGGTCGAGCACTCGCGCGACGTGCTCGCCGGCGAGCAACAGCTGCTCGAGGCCGTCGCCAGCGTCTGCGGCGGCGACTCGGTCGAACACGCCGCGGCGGCGATCCATGCCCACATTTTCGACGGTCGCGCGGTCGGCGACGACGTCGCCATCTTGACCGTCAGCTTCGCCGGTCCCGAGGACGTCGTCGGCGAGGACAACGACGCGGCCGCGATCGTGGCCGCCGGCTCGCGCGGTGGGACGCAGACGATCAGCGGCACCATCGTCTCGCTGTACGATCGCGGGAAACGGCGTCGCTGGTTCCCGACCCGCGAGCGCGCCCCGAGGAAGATCGCATGAGCAGACAGTCTTCGCTGTGCGTCGTCAAGCTGGCCGGCGAGCTGGACATCGGGCAGCGCGATGCGGTCGAGGCCGCGCTGCAGCTGGATGACAACGACGGCCCGGTGCTGGTCGATCTCGGCGAGGTCCTCTACGCGGACTCGACCGTCATCGGCCAGCTGCTGCGCTTCCGCAACGAGGCCACGGCGCGCGGGCGGCGGGTTGCGCTGCTGATCGGAAGCCCCCAGTTTGCGCGCGTGCTGCAGTACGCCGGACTGAGCGACGCCTTCGCCGTCTTCGACAATCGAGCCGCGGCGTTGACGTTCTTGGCGGGAGCGCGTCCGTGAACGCCGGCGCGGAGCTGCGCTTGGCGCGGACCGCGAACGTGCATGCGCCGCGACCGATCCGCGGTGCGCTCTCGGCGTTCCTCTCCGCGCTCGATCTCGAACCGGTGGTGCGTGAGGACATCCTGCTCGCCGTCGGCGAGGCGCTGGCGAACTCGGTCGAGCACGCGTATGCCGACGATCCCGGGACGGTCGAACTGCACGCGCGCGCCCAGGACGAGAGCACGCTGATGATCGACGTCCTCGACCGCGGCCACTTTCAC
>JBEKAU010000372.1:0-3686 GCA_050015755.1 Vulcanimicrobiaceae bacterium
ACCGCGGCGACCAGGTCGCCTTGGTAGTGCGTCTCGATGAGGTGCGCGAGCACCTCGGTGTCGGTCTCGCTGCGAAAGATGTGGCCGTTGGCGAGCAGCTGCGCGCGCAGCGTCGCATAGTTCTCGATGATGCCGTTGTGGATCACCGCGAAGCGGCCGCTGCAGTCCATGTGCGGGTGGGCGTTGGCGTCCGAGGGCTTCCCGTGGGTCGCCCAGCGGGTGTGCCCGATCCCGGTCGTCCCCGCCAAATGCTCCCCGTTCGCCAGGCGCGCGGTGAGATTCGCCAGCTTCCCTTCGGCCTTCGACCCGGTCAGCCGCCCGCCCGCGTCGATAACCGCGATCCCCGCCGAATCGTAGCCGCGATATTCGAGCTTGCCTAACGACTCCAAGATGATGGGCACACTGTCGCGCTTCCCGACGTAGCCCACGATGCCGCACATTTAAACGGCGCTCCGCCCCGGGCTGCGCGCCCCCCACGCAAAGCGTGGGGCCCCCGGGCCGACCTCGCGACGATACTCCATCAATGCACTCTTCTGCTGCGCTCGGTCCATCACCGTTTCGAAGGCCGCGTACAAGTTGGGTTCCGATGCGCCAGCCTACTTGATGCCCTCTTTGGTGCGGTGGTAGGGGATCTTGCCGGTGCGTACTTCGTTGAAGGCCGTCGAGACGGGCTTGTTCGGGTTGACGCGGTCGGTCAGCGGCGGGGCGCCGTTGTTGAGCTGCTTGGCGCGCTTCGTCACGACGTTGACGAGGGAGAACTTCGAATCGACGTACTGCAGCAGGCCGTCGAGGTCGCCGAAAACGCTATCGCTCATGATTTAGGTTTCTTCCAATTCTTTCAGTCGAGTATCGGGGTAACGGTGGATGCGATACCGCTCGGCGCGGACGATCGCTTCGAGGTCGTCAACCGCTTGCTGCGGGTGGGCTTCCTCGTTGATGACCAGGTAGTCGAAGTGCCGAACGAAGGTGAACTCGTCGTGCGCGATCTCGAGCCGCGCGGCGATCTGTTCGTTGCTCTCGGTCCGGCGGTTCTCCAAACGCGAGCGCAAATGTGAGAACCGGTCGGGGACGATGAAGATCAGGACGGCACCACGGAACGCGCGCTGGACGGCGAGCGCCCCGTTGACTTCGGGCTTCGAGACGACGTCGTAGCCGGCCCGGAGCGCCTCGTCGATGAACGAGCGCGGCGTTCCGTACAGGTTGCCGTTGTACTCGCGGTGTTCGAGGAAGCCGCCCGCTTCGCGACGGCGCTCGAACTCCTCGCGGGTGAGAAAGAAGTAATCGACGCCGTCACGCTCACCAGAGCGCGGCGCACGGGTCGTCGCGGAGACCGAGTACAGAAGCCGCTCGTGGCGGGCCTTGAGCCCCTCCACCAACGTATCTTTCCCCGCCCCCGACGGACCCGAGACGACGAACAACAGACCGGGCCCCGTCAGGACCAGTTCCCTCCTCCGCTAGGGTCAAACCGGACAAATACGCAAAGGGCGGGAAAGCACCTGCCCGGCGATGACCACCGACTGGATCCTGATCCGCCGCGCGGCGGCAGAACTCGAAGCCGCCTTGCGCGGCACCCGCCTGGAGGAAGCCGGCCTGCTCGACGACGGGCGGATCGCCTTGCGCTTCGCGCTGCGTCGCGGCGCGACCACCCTGGCCGTCGACGCCTTCGGGACCCCGCCGCTGGTCACCCTGGACGATACCGAGCTCGCGCTCGGTGGCGATCCCGGTTGGCTGCGGGCGGCGACCACGACACTCCGCGGGATGCGGGTCTCGGCCGTGCAGGCACGCCGCGGCGATCGCGTCCTGGTCCTGACCTTCGGCTCGGCCTCGCGGTTCGGGGTCGCCTCGGAGGCCCGGGTCGTCCTCGAGCTGGTCCCACGCTACGGGAACGTCCTGGTGCTGCGGGATCGGACCGTGGTCGCCGCAGCCAAGCAGTTTTCGCCCGCCGAGAACGAGGCGCGCGCGGTCCAGGTCGGCCACCCCTACGAACCGCCGCCGCTCGCCTCGGTGCGCGTCCCCCGGCTGCTCGAGGCTTCGCTGGCGGCCCAAGACCGCGGCGGCGACGCGAAGGCCGCCGCGGAGTTGCTGGCGCAGGCCGAAGCCGCGGCTGCCCAACTCGACCCGCTCGTCGTGTACCGCGATCGCGCCACGCTGGCGCTGCTGGCCGTTTCGGTCGTGCCGCTCGCGCAGTTCGCGGACGCCGAACGTTCCGCCGCGCCGCGGCTGCTGACACTCTTCGCACAGGATCGGCTGGTGCGCGTCGACGCGCGGCTCGGCGATCGCCGCGAACGCCGCCGGTCGACCCTGCTCACGCGGGTGGAGCGGCGCGCGCAGGCGGTCGCCGCGGAGCTCGCCGCGGTGACGGCACGGCGTGAGGACGCCGAGCGCCGCGACCGGCTGCGAGAGAGCGGCGATGCGCTGTTCACCCACGCCTACGAGGTGCCCACCGGCGCGACCAGCTTCGTTCCGCCGACCAACCCGGCGCTGACGATCGCGCTCGACCCAGAGCTGGATGCCAAGGCCAACGCGTTGCGCTTCTACGCGCGCTACCGCAAGGACACGGACGCGCTGCCGCACCTCGAGCGGCGCGCCGAGGTGCTGGCCTCGCGAAGGGAAGCACTCGAAGCGCTGGCATTCGAGCTCGAGCGCGCCACCGACGCCGCGACACTGGCCGAACTGGAAGCCGATCTGGACGCACTCGAAGGACGGCCGCCGGCGCGCACCGTCGCCGCCTCGCGCAAGCGCGCCCCGCTGCGCGTCGATCGGCCATCGGGTGCGCGCATCTACGTCGGCCGCTCGCCGCGCGAGAACGTCGAGGTGACTTTTCGGATCGCGCGACCGGACGATCTGTGGTTCCACGCGCGCGGTATCCCCGGCTCGCACGTCGTCCTTCAGCCGCCCGACGGGCACGCGCCCGACGACGCCGATCTCGCGGCGGCGGCAGATCTCGCGGCCGCGCACAGCCGTGCTCGCGCGAGCGGACGCGTCGAGATCGATTTCACGGAACGCAAACACGTGCGCAAGCAGCGCGACGGCGCACCGGGTTTGGTGTGGTACACGCACGCGCGCTCGCGGCTGGGTGTCGTCCCCGAGGGTTAGGTTCCGGTCGAGAGCGTTTCGCGCAAGGCGGCGACGACCAGCGGATCGTAGGCGGTGTTGCGCTGGCCTTCGATCTGCGCAAGCGCGTGGCCGGGACTGATCGCCGCCCGCCACGGCCGCGCCGCCGTCATCCCGCAATAGGCGTCGGCGACGGCGACGATGCGACCGACCAGCGGGATCGCGTCGGCGCGCAGACCGCCGGGATAACCGGCGCCGTCGTAGCGCTCGTGGTGCGTGGTGGCCAGCACCATCGCCATCTTCAACATCGGGCTCGGCGCATCGCCGAGCGCGGAGAGCATCGTGCGTGCCTGCTCGACGTGAGCGCGAATCTCGCTCGGGTCGGGCTTCTCCATCCGCGGCGTTGCCTGCAGGATGCGATCGGGAAAGGCGAGCTTGCCGATGTCGTGGACGCGCACGGCGCGCGCGAGCAGCTCGCGCTCGGCCACGGCGACTCCCAGTCGCTGCGCGAGTCGGGTGCTGAGCGCCGCGACCTGCTCCTCGTGCTCGACCAGGGCCGGCATGCGCGCGCGCATCGTTGCGACCAGCACCGCGAGGATATGCTCGTCGCGCTCGGCGAGCAGCTCCTCGAC
>JBEKAU010000373.1:0-3675 GCA_050015755.1 Vulcanimicrobiaceae bacterium
TCCAGACGCCGATCGTCGCGCCGTCCGGCAGGGTGAACTCGGCACCGCGCCCTTCGTCGTCGAGGGCGGTCGTCGGAATCCCGAGCAGGTCGCGGTAGTAGGCGGTCGCGGCCGCCGGGTCGCGCACGATCAGTGCCGAGAGGTCGATCCCGGTGATCGCGACGGTCGTCTGCAGGTCGGTCATGGGCCCAGCGTAGTCCCGGTATATGACAGGTGCTGTCATATATGACGGCGGATGATGTCCGCATGCGCTCGCAGCGCCTGCTCTCGTGCCTGTTGCTGCTCCAGGGTGAGCGGCGCCGCACCGCCCGCGAGCTGGCCGCCGCCCTCGAGGTCTCGACCCGGACCGTCTATCGCGACGTCGAGGCGCTCAGTGCCGCCGGCGTCCCGGTCACGATGGAACGCGGCCCGCACGGCGGCGTCGTGCTGGCCGACGACTACCGGCGCGCGCTCGCGCAGTTCACCGTGGACGAGCTGCAGGCGCTCTTCGCGACCAGCGCCGGCCCGATGGCGGACCTCGGGATCGCCTCGCACGGCCTCGCCCTCGATAAGCTGGCCGGCGCGCTGCCGCCCTCGCAGCGACGCGCGGCCGCCGAAGCGCGCGGCACGCTCCTGATCGACTCCAACCGCTGGTACCGCGGCGCCCAGCCGACCTCGCTGCTCGGCGTGCTGCGCGGTGCGGCCGCCGAGGCGCGCCGCGTGCGGCTGCAGTATCGCGACCGCTCCGGCGCACTCACCGACCGGCTCGTCGACCCACTCGGGCTGGTCGCGAAAGCCGGGATCTGGTACCTGGTGGCACGCGAGGCGGAGAAGGGCTATCGCACCTTTCGTGCCGAGCGCATCGCCGGCGCGCAGGTCCTGCCGGAGCGCTTCACCCGGCCACCCGATTTCGACCTCGACGCCCATTGGCGCGGCTCGATCGCGTCGCTCGAAGACCGCGCCGCGACACAGGAGACGTTCGACGTCATGCTGGCGATGCGCCCCGAGACCGTCGAGCGCCACGCGCCGTATCTGCAGATGGAGATGGTCGGCCAGGACGGCGCGGACGCGCTGGTGCGCTTGCGCTTCCCGATGCGCGAGCTCGCGATCTATCACGTGCTTGCGCTCGGCGCCGACGTCCGCATCGTCGAACCGTACGGTTTCGCCGATGCGATCGTGGCCTGTGCCCGCGCGGCGATCGCGCGGCTCGCGCCGGCCTGACTCGCCCGACGGCGGAAGGAGTTACCGCGCGCCGTCAAGCGTGAAAAAAAGTTCGCAGGTCCCGTTCGGCCCCAAGTCCAAAGAACCGACCCTCGTCCTTGTTGGATTGCTATCGGGAGACTAGCCGGCTTGCACGAACTGGCGCAACAAATCGTCAGCGGCCTCGCCTCGGGCTCGGTGTTCGCGAGTTTGGCGCTCGCATTGGTCCTCATCTACCGGTCCATGGGCGTGATCAACTTCGCACAGGGCGAGATGGCGATGTTCACGACGTACATCGCCTGGCAACTCGTGCAGGTTGGCTTGCCGTTGTGGGCAGCCTTCGGGCTGACGGTCGTGATCGCGTTCGTGGGCGCCGTGCTGCTCGAGCGGATCGTGATCCGTCCGGTCGAGAGTAAGAGCCAGCTGACGGTCGTCATCGTCACGCTCGGCCTGCTCATCATCTTCAACGGGCTCGCCGGCGGGATCTGGGGCTACGTCGTCAAGGACTTCCCCTCGCCGTTCCCGAGCACGCCGATCGACATCGCCGGCGTCGGTTTCAGCCTGCAAGACATCGGCGTCATCGTCGTCTCGCTCGGAACGCTGGCGCTGATCACGCTCTTCTTCCAGAAGACGAAGCTGGGCCTGGCGATGCGGGCGGCGGCGCTCTACCCCGAGCAGAGCCGCGTGCTCGGCGTGCGGGTCAGCTGGATGCTCGCGCTGGGCTGGGGTCTGGCCGCCGTGGTCGGCGCGGTCTCGGGGATCATGATCGCGCCGGTGGTCTTCCTCGACCCGAACATGATGCAGACGATCGTCGTGTACGCCTTCGCCTCGGCGGTGCTGGGCGGGATCGAGAGTCCGATCGGCGCGGTCGTCGGCGGGCTGACCCTCGGCGTCGTGCTCAACCTGATCGCCTACGTCCCGTGGATCGGGAACGAGCTGCGGCTGGCCGCCGCGCTGGCGATCATCATCATCGTCTTGATGGTCAAGCCGTCCGGCCTGTTCGGCCGCGCCACGGTGCAACGGGTCTAGTGCGCATCTCCATTCGCAGCGCGGCGCCGATCGTGATCGCCGCCATCATCGTCGCGCTCCTGCCGCTGGTCTTGCCGCAATTCGTCGTCTTCGACATGATCTTCGTCGCGGCGTTCGCGATCGCGATCCTCGGCCTGGTCGTGCTGACCGGGATGAACGGCCAGATCTCGCTCGGCCACGGTGCGTTTCTCGCCATCGGCGGCTACACGGTCGCGATCGCGGCCCACAACTTCGGCCTCCCGTACTTCCTCGGCATTCCGCTTGCGGCGATCGTCACCGGCATCTTCGGCTTGGGGTTCGGCTTCGTCGCGCTGCGGCTCGAAGGCGCGTACCTGGCGCTGGCGACGTTCTCGCTGGCCGTCGCGATGCCGTCGCTGCTCAAACACTTCAAGTCGATCACCGGCGGCTTCAACGGCGTTCAGCTCGATCCGATCTCCGCGCCGAACTGGTTCCCGCTCGGGTCCCAGACCTGGCTCTACTACGTGACCTGGGCCGTGCTGGCGATCGTCTTCGCGGCCACCGCGCTGTTGGTGCGCGGCCGGTTCGGGCGCGCGCTGCGCGCGCTGCGCGACAACCCGATCGCGGCAGTCTCGTTCGGCATCAAGCCGGCGCAGTACAAGACGTTCGCGTTCGGTTGGAGCGCGGTGCTGGCCGGCATCTCGGGCGCGATGTTCTCGATCCCCACCGCGTACCTGAGCCCCGACAGCTTCGCGTTCTCGCTCTCGATCACGCTCCTGATCGGCGCGGTCATCGGCGGGATCATGAGCTTCTGGGGCGCGATCCTGGGGGCGATCGTCGTCGAGTTTCTTCCGATCATCGCGCAACGGATCAACGCCGGCGCGCCGTACGTCGTCTACGGCGTCATCCTGGTGTTGGTGATGCTTTTCATGCCCGACGGGCTCGTGGGTGCCGTGTGGCGCCTGGTCGCGTGGATGCGGCGCAGCCCGTCTCCTTCGTCCCTCGCATCCACGCCAACGCCCTCATCCGTCTCCATCGTGACCCATCAGCCAACGCGCGAGTAGCGCATTCCCTGCGCCGCTGCGCGCAGTCGAGGAGGTCTTCGTGGCACGAACCGTCAGTAGAATCGCGATCGGACTGATCGCAGCAGCCTTTGCCTTCAGCGTCACCGGAGCCGTGATCGCTCCCGTCGCGGCCGCCGAACCCGGCGTCTCCGACAACGAAATCATCATCGGCGGCGACCACCCGTTCAGCGGCCCGGCCTCGGCCTACGGCAACATCGGCAAAGGCATCGGCGCGTACTTCGACTACGTCAACGACCACGGCGGCGTCAACGGCCGCAAGATCAAGTGGATCGACCTCGACGACGGTTACAGCCCGCCGCAGGCGGTCCAGGTCGTCCACCAGCTGGTCGAACAGGACCACGTCTTCGCCGTCTTCGATTCGCTCGGCACCGAAGTCAACACCGCCATTCGTCCGTATCTGAATCAGAACGGCGTGCCGCAGCTG
>JBEKAU010000374.1:0-3668 GCA_050015755.1 Vulcanimicrobiaceae bacterium
GACTGCAAGCGCGCGTACAAGCGTTCGGCCATCGCGGGCAAGCCCAGCACGCCGACTTGAGAGGCGGCGAGCTCGATCGCCAGCGCGATACCGTCGAGCCGTCGACAGAGATCGTCGACGA
The DNA here is from genome assembly GCA_050015755.1 of Vulcanimicrobiaceae bacterium. Lineage (GTDB taxonomy): Bacteria > Vulcanimicrobiota > Vulcanimicrobiia > Vulcanimicrobiales > Vulcanimicrobiaceae > Vulcanimicrobium. Next base: position 122 of record JBEKAU010000374.1, read on the forward strand.
GCGCGTCCTCACCGGCACGCAGCGCGAAGTTCGGGGTTGCAGCGCGGGCCCGATCCAGGAACAGCTCGGCGGCGTCGTGCGCGTCGAGCGGCGGCAACCGGTAGAGCGTCTCACCACCGATGTTCAGCGGCTCGCGGCTGGTCGCCAAGATCGCGAGCTCGGGCCGGTTGCGCAGCAGGATGATGGCGGCCTCGGCGACGGCGCTCACCAGGTGCTCGCAATTGTCGAGCACCAGTAAGAGGCGCTTTCCGACCAGCGCGTCGACCAGCGCCGGCAGCGCGGTCGCGTTCGGCGGCAGTGGTACCCCGAGCACGTCGCCGATCGTCGCGCCGACCAGGTGCGGGTCGCCGAGCGGCGCGAGATCGACGAACCACGCGCCGTCGGCGAACCGCTCCGCCAGCTCGGCCGCCGCGTGCAGCGCGACGCGCGTCTTGCCGGCCCCGCCGGCACCGACCACGCTCACCAAGCGGCGATCTTCGATCAGCGTGCGCACCGCGGCGATCTCGCTGCGCCGGCCGATCAGCGGCGTGAGCTCGAGCGGCAAGTTGTTCGGTACGCCGGTCCGTGCGCGCCGCGCGGCGGGCGCGTCGGAGACATAACCGCCGGCGACGACGCGGTCGCGACCGCCGCGCTTCGCGCGATACAGCGCGTCGTCGGCGCGCCGCAAGAGCACCTCGGGAGCGATGGTCGCGTCGGGCACCGTCGAGGCGACACCAATGCTGGCCGAGACGTGCCCGAGCGAGGAACCCGCGTGGACGAGCCGCAGGCTCGCCAGTTCCGTCCGCAAGCGCTCCCCGAGCGCGATCCCGCCGGCGATGCCCGTGTCGGGCAAGAGCGCGACGAACTCCTCGCCGCCGTAGCGCGCGGTCACGTCGGCACGCCGCTGCGCGCAGGCGGCGAGCCGGCCCCCGACCTGCTGCAGGCACAAATCCCCGGCGGCATGGCCGTAGGTATCGTTGTACGCCTTGAAGTGATCGAGGTCGGCGATCAAGACGGTGACCGGCGTTCCTTCGCGCACGGCGCGCGCCCATTCGGCGGCCAGCGCCTCGTCGAACCGACGTCGGTTGGCAAGGCCGGTGAGCGCGTCGCTGAAGGCGAGCTCGGCATAGCGCTGCGTGTTGCGGACGGTGCCCTCGTGGTGCAGCCGGGCTCCGACGAACAGCGCGCACGAGTCGAGCAGCGAGACCAGCAGCGGATCCGACTGATCGCGCGCGCCCTCGAAGCGCAGCGTCCCCAAGACCTGCGCGGCGAAGCGGATCGGCACGACGAGCGCGTGCGGATCGGCAGGCTCGTCGGGCGCCGAGTCGTGGACGACGCGCTCGGCGTCCCCCTCGCCGGAGAGCGTGACGACGACGCGCCGCGCGTCGGCCAGCAGCGCCAGCGGCACCGCGCAGCGCGACCACAGCTCATCGAGCGGAACGTCGGCGGCCAGGACGTGCGCGACCGTCCGCGTCAAATAGGCGCGGCGGAGCGACTCGGATTGCGACGCACCCGGCTCCACGTCGGACGCGGGACCCATCCGAGCCGACTTCGACGGGAGACGCGGTGGTCTACTGCCGCCGGGCCGTTTCGGTGGATGCGATTTGGAGCTTCCAACCCGCCAGCGGCGTGCCTTCGAGCGTGCCGAGCGAGGCGATCAGCGCGCGCAAGCGCGTCGCCGCCGGCCCGTTGCCGGTCGTGCGCAGGTGGACGAAGTCCGGTTGCCACGACTGGTACCAGAGCGTCGCGCGCACGCGCAGCGTCGCCGGATCGACGCCGGCCGGCAGCGCGACCCGATAGACGGTCTGCGCGCTGCCCGACCCGTCGGCGTAACGCGGGTCGGCGCCGACGCCGACCGGGCGGGTCGCTACGAGCCAGTGCTCGGGCAGCGTCACGCCGGGCGGACCGTCGCGCCGCCAGCCCTGCGGCAGAAGGCGGTTGTCCTTGACGATGTGGTCGCGCATCACGAAACTGTCGGTGAAGGCGCCGGCCTTGTCTTGCACCAGCTCCTCGAAGATCTGGACTTGGTCGGGGCGCGTGATCGGGTGCTGTGCGTCGTAGTGCGGCTGGTAGGCTTGTTTCCCGTCCGGCAGATACGTGAAGTACTCGCTGGGCAGCGGCTTGCCGTCGTTCACGATCACGCCGTGGTCGTCGCTGTGGCCGGAACGGAAGACCGGCGTGCCGTCGGGCTGGGTGACGTCGAGCTCGAGGAACGCGCGGCGGAAACCGACGCCGCTGGGAAAGCGATGGCCGGTCAGGTTCTTGACGTCGACGGTGGCGACGAGCGTGCTGCCCTCGGTGCGCGTCGCGACGGCCAGCGTCGCGGTCGACTGCTGCGCCTGGCGCACGACGTTGCCGATCGCGTCGGGCAAATCGTTGAGCGAGCCCGACATGTAGTCGCCCAGGCGCACGCCGAGCACGTTGGGGTTGTCTTGGAACGTCTCGAGCAAGAACGCGTTGAGGCCCAGCAGCTCGTGGCGGCGGTACCCCTTGTCGCGCCAACTCACGGTGATGTCGGAGAGCGGCGCGCGGTGATCGGCCTGCGGATAGGTCTGATCCTGCACCAGCGCGATGCGCGTCTGGATGGCGGGGTCGTTGACGTGCAGCTTCGCGTTGTCGACCGAGGGCGGCATGTGGCAGTCCTGACACGACTTCGCACCGGCGAGCGGCTTGTACTCGGTTTGAAAGCGGCTGTTGACCCACTCGACGTAGGTGTTCTGCTCGACGTCGTGCTCCATCGTCGGGATGATCGGATGGATGTGCGGCGCCGGCGCGTCGACGACCGGCAAGTTGATGCTATGGCAGCTGGTGCACAGGCGCGCCGACTTGGTGAGTGCGTTGAACTCCGGCGTCACGCCGAGCGCCACTTTCATCGGCGCCGTCGCCAGGCCGTCGTTGTCGAACGGTCCGTGATACTTGTCGGCCGGCCCCACGTCGAACAGTCCCGTCGAGCGCGTCTCGAGCACCAGTGCGAGCGACTTCTGCTGCGCCGCGGTCTGAATGATGCGATGGCAGACCGCGCAGCTGATCCCGTCGCGCGCGAGCCCGCCGTAGTGGAACGTCGGCGAGGACGGGTCGGCGTGAAAGACCCAGTCGGTCTGGAAATGCGCGTCCGCGCCGTGCTCGGCGTCGAGCGTGCGTTTGCCCATCACGCCGTGGCAGCGCATGCAGGTGTCGACGACCTGCTGCTGCAGCACCGCACGCGTGTGGGCCGGGTCGGGGCCGGCGATCTCGCGGTCCGGGATCGCCGCGATGCCCGCCATCTCGCCTTCGAGCTGCGAGAAGAACACCGGATCGCGACCGGCCAGGCCCATCGGCGACCAGCGCCATTCACCGTACTCCGAGACGTTGACGCCGATCGGTCCCGCGCTCGCCGGGGGCGGCGGCGTCGGCGGGGAGAACGCCGGCGGCGGCAGCCACATGAGCGGCCCCGAGGGCGCGCCGGAGGCCGCGCTGTGACAGCCCATGCATTGGTCCGAGGTGACGAACGGATGCGGACCGTGCGGCGCCGCGACGACCGTGTCGAGCGGCTCGGCGGGGAACGTTTGGATCGGCCGCGGCTCGACGT
>JBEKAU010000375.1:0-3648 GCA_050015755.1 Vulcanimicrobiaceae bacterium
TCCCGTACGTCGTCTCGAGCCGTTCCGCCAAACGCGGCACGTCACCGCGGGTGCGACCGATGACGAAGATGCGCGAACCTCGTCCGAGGTGATCGCGGATCATCGCGTCGGCGCGCGCGAGCTGCTCGGCCGGGGGTTCGCCCCACACGCCTTCGACCTTGTGCACCGTGGTCGGCAGGACGTCGAACGGCATCTTCTTCATCGCCACGACGTGCTTGAGCGCACCGATACGTTCGAGGAAACGCCGCAGTTCGTCGGGTGTCGCGCTCGCGAAGATCATCGGGCAGTCGAGGTCTTCGAGCAGTCGCAGGTGCTCGCGTTCGTCGAACGCGTTGACGTCGTCGACCACCAGCAGCGCGCTGCGATCGATCATGTCCCAATAGCGGTCGATGGTGAGCATCATCGCCGAGCCGACGACGATGTGAATCGTCCCGTTGGCGATGCCGATCTCCGTCGCGCGCCGCTCCGCGGGGGAGGCGCCGCCGTGGATCTGGCCGACGCCCAGGCCGGTGCCTTCGAGTCGCTCGGTGAGGTAGGTGACGTGCTGGCGCAGCAGGTCGCGGGTGGGCGCGATGATGACACCGTAGCCGCCGCTCGTCGCCAGGACGCTGTCGACCAGGGTGCGCATGAGCACCTCGGTCTTGCCCGAGCCGGTCGGCGCCTTGAGGAGAAACTCGAAGTTCCCCTCGTCGAGACCTTCGGCGATGGCAAGCACGGCGTGGCGCTGGTCGACGGTGAGCCGAAACCGCTCACCGGGTTGGATCAGTTCGTGGATCAGCGCGACGCGCTGACAGTTTGCGTCGATCCGCGCCCACAGGGCTGCTGGATCGAGAGACGCTGCGGTCATACCGCTGATGGCTGGGACTCCATTTCTTCGGGTTCGCTTTCTTCATCGAGCGCCTCAGGCGCGTCGACGGGTTGGTCGGCCGCCGGCGGCGTCGGCAACGTCGGGATCGGCAGCGCCAGTTCGAACGGCACCGCCCCGTCGAGATCGACGGCGGGCAGATCGTCGAGTCGCTTGAGGCCGAACGCCTCGAGGAAGTCCGGCGTCGTCTTGTAGAGCATCGGACGCCCTGGTGTCTCCTTGCGGCCCGCCTCGGTGAGGAACCTGCGGTCGAGCAGCGTCGCGATCACCGAGTCGGCCGAGACGCCGCGGATCTCTTCAACCTCGCCCTTGGTGCACGGCTGCGTGTACGCGACGATCGCCAGCGTCTCGAGTGCGGCGGGCGAGAGGTTGGTCTTGGGTGGCAACAGGTACGCTTCGACGGCTTCGCGGGCCGCCGGCGCGCTGGCGAAGCGATAGCCGCCGGCGATCTCCCGCAGCACCAGACCGCGATGCGCGAACTCTTCGTCGATCTTCTGCAGCGCGACGGTCACCTCGGACTCTTCCGCACCGGTGAGCTTGGCGATCTGCTTGATCGAAAGGGCTTCGTTGGCGACGAACAGCAGCGCTTCGCAATCGCGCTGCAGTTTGCCGGTATCGACGAGTTCAGGCTGCACGGTCTTCTTCAGGGACGGGGAGGAGCTCGATGTCCGCAAACGCGTCGCTTTGCGCGACCCGTACGCGCTCGCGCCGCACGAGCTCGAGGACGGCGAGAAAAGTGACGATGATCGCGACGCGGTCGAGCCCCGCGCACAACGCGAAGAACGACGCGCGGCCGTCGCGGCGCACCGCACGTGCGACCGTTTCCATCTGCTCGACCAGCGAGACGCGCTCGCGCACGATCGTGCGCTTCTCGGGCTTGGCGGCGCGCAACGCGGCGGCCAGGGCGCTCGCGAGTTTGAGCGCATCGATCTGATAGCGCTGCACGAACGCGGCGGTCGGGTCACCGCCTTCGGTGCGCAGGTAGTACGCCGAGGCTTCGGCGGCGCGCGCGCGCAGCTCGGTGCCGGCGTCGCGATACTTCGAGTACGCGATCAACCGCTCGCGCAGACGCCGCTCGACCGCCTCGGCCGACTCTTCCGGATCGCCGGCGAATTCGACCGGGATCGGCGGCAAGAGCGCCTTCGACTTGAGGAAGACCAGCGTCGAGGCGACGACGAGGTAGTCGGCGGCCAACTCGACGTCGATCGCGTCCATCGCGCGCAGGTACGCCAGATACTGGTCGGCGACGCGGGCCAGCGGCACGGTGGCGATATCGAGCTGCTGCTCCTTCACCAGGTTGAGCAGCAGGTCCAGCGGACCGTCGAACACGTCGAGCGAGACGCGCAGGGCGCGCTCCTCGACGACGGGGGTAGGGGCAGTCAACTAGGCGCTCGTGTCCCTCATCGAGAGTCCGGCGGCGACGGTCTCCGGCTCGAACAAGCCGGCGCCTTCACGCTCCAGCCATTCCAGGCCGAGGTCGACCAGGCGCTTCTCGTTGATGTACTTGAGGGCTTTCTTGGCAGCTTTGATCTCGAACCAGCGCGCCTCATCGACCTCGTGGTCGTGGTTGGCGGTGTCGCCCGAGAGATAGCGCATGAGGTAGAAGTGGACGTCCTTCTTGTGCTTGGTCCGGTTCAAGAAGAACCAGTAGTGGATGTCCGAGAGCTTGGTCAGGATCTCGGCCCAGCAGCCGGTCTCCTCACGCACTTCGCGCAGGGCGGCCTGCTCGTGCGTCTCCTTGGCTTCCACATGTCCTTTGGGCAACGACCAGACGCGCGGCTCCCCACGGCCGATCAGGAGGGCCTCCAAGCCGTTTCCGTCCGCGCGCAGGACGAGCCCGCCGGCGGAGACCTCATATTTGATGCGCATCGTTGCTTCCAGACAGATCCAGCCCGACGTCCCGGGCTGGTTCTTCCAGTATAGCGTGCCGGCCCAAGAAGGGCACAGCCCCCGGGACTAGGGCGAGGGAGGGTGCGGCAGGCGAATCATGACCGCGCCGGTGCGCGGCGCGGGGGCCGTCCCGGCCTCGTTCTCGTCCGAGACCACCCCGCTGGCGGCCGGCTGCGGGATGCTCGGCGGCGGCGCCGGGTCGGTGTCGCGGAGGGCGCCGGGGTGCGGATGCGGGAGCGGGCGGGCCACACGCCGCGGCCGCGTCGCCGCGTAGGCAACCTGGGCCGGGACCGGCCGAGCGTGCAGCCGGTCGGGAGCCGCCGTCGGCGGCCGCAGGACGATGCGAACGATCCGCGGTGCCGGCAGGCGGCGCACGACCGCGAGGGTTGACGCAGCGGCGTGCGGCGCAGCGGTCCGCCGCTGGCGGTGGGCGGGGTGACGGGTGGGTGCCTGCGCCGCGTGCCAGGCGAGGCGGGCGGGCGGCGGAGGCGGCAGGGCAGTGCGCGACGCGGGCACGGCGACCGATGCCAGCGCCAGCACCGCCAGGGTCGCGGTCGCGGCGGCGCCGGCCGCCAGCCCCCGGGCGAGCAGCCCCCAGCCGACCGCGGGGCGCAGCAGCCGCTCGACGCGAATCGCGACGTGAGTGCGACGGCCCCACAGCGCCAGGGCCGCCGTGTCGACCGCCGGCGTCGTCGCCAACCGCAAGAGGCAGGCCGCGTAGCGGCGCGCGCCGGTCGCGGCGGCGGCATCTTCGTCGCTCGCCAGCTCTCGCTCGAGGTCGAGCGCCCGACCCAGAATCCACAGCCCCGGCAGCCACCAGCCGACCCGCTGCACGACGCTTTGGATCGCCTTCGTCCAATCGTCGTAGCGGCGCAGGTGGGCGCACTCGTGCT
>JBEKAU010000376.1:0-3646 GCA_050015755.1 Vulcanimicrobiaceae bacterium
CTGCACCGCGAACGTCGCGTTGAAGACGAACGCGTTCGCGCTGGTTCCCCCGCCGACGACGCCGACCGGCACGATGTACGCGGGCACGCACGAGGTGGAGAACGCATGCGCCTTGCCTTCGAGGACGGCTGCCAAGAAGCGGGTGAGCGAGAGCAGGTGTCCCGCACCGTCGCGCGCGTCGTATGCCGCGATCTGCACGTCGTCGGTGCCGATCGGCAACTGCGCGGTCACCGTGCACACGAAGCGGCCGTCTGCATCGGTGGTGTCGCAGGAACTGCGGCCCGGCGACACGTTCGTCGTCGACACCGGTTCGGTCACTGGCGATCCGTCGACCGTGAGCGGAAGCAGCGCGATCGAACGCACCGGCGAGGAGACGTCCTGCGGCGAGAGCGGCATCGTGATCTGCAGCGTCGTCGGCGCGGTTGCCCTCGCGACGCTCGCGGTCTGCCGCACCATGCCGGCGGAGTTTGCGCTTCCGGGCAACACCCTCGCCACTTGGGAGCCGCCGCCTCCGCAGCTCGCCGTGCACAACGCGAGGACCGAACACGCGGTCAGCGACAACGTTCGAGACGGAATCACACCCATGGCCACACCTCTGGGTCTCAACCTTGTCTTGACACTTGTCTTGATAGGCGAGACCAGAGAGCGGCTTCGGCACGTATGGCGGACGGACCCGCACGCGCCGGCCGCGAACGATTCTCGGTCATGGCATCGGACCGGATCGACATCCGCCACGTCGCGAAACTCGCACGGCTGGCGCTCACGGAGGACGAGGTCGCGCTCTACGGGGTGCAACTTGGCAGCCTCATGTCCCACGTGGACGCGCTGACCCAACTCGACACCGGCGACGTGGCGGCCACGGCCCAGGTGATTCCGTCACGGAACGTCCAGCGGGCCGACGTCCTGCGTCCGGAGACGATGCTCACGCGCGAGCAGGCACTCGCCAACGCGCCGCAGGCGCAGCTGGGCTATTTCCGCGTGCCGCGGATCATTGGCGAGGAGGGCTGAGGTGGACCCGATCCGCGACTCCGCGGCCACGATTGCACGCGCCGTCAACGGGCGCGATGCGTCCGCGGCCGACATTGCCGAGACCGTGCTGGCGCACGTCCAGCGCGCCGACGCGGCCCTGGAGGCCTTCCGCACCCTGACCCCCGAGCTGCTCCGCGAGCAGGCCCGGCGCGTCGACGCGCGCGTCGCGGCCGGCGAACGGCTGCCGCTGGCGGGCGTGCCGGTGGCGCTCAAGGACAACCTGTGCGTGACCGGCACGCCCACGACGGCCGGCTCGAAGATCCTCGAGAGCTTCGTCGCGCCCTATACCGCGACGGCCGTCGCGAAGCTCCTCGAGGCCGGTGCGCTGCCGATCGGCAAGACCAACCTCGACGAGTTCGCCATGGGCTCGTCGGGTGAGAACTCGGCCTACGAGAAGCCGCGTAACCCGTACGATCTCGATCGCGTGCCGGGCGGCTCGTCGGCGGGCAGCGCGGCGGCCGTCGGCGGCTTCGAGACGACGATTTCCCTGGGCAGCGATACCGGTGGGTCGATTCGCGAACCGGCCGCGTTCTGCAACATCGTCGGGTTCAAGCCCACCTACGGGCGGGTCTCACGCTACGGGCTGATCGCCTTTGCCTCGTCGCTCGACCAGATCGGACCGTTCGCGCGCAGCGTCGAGGACGCCGCGCTGACGTACGACGCGATCGCCGGCCACGATCCGCTCGACGCCACCAGCGTCGATCGCGTCGCCGAGCCGACGGCCAACGGGCTGCGCGAAGATCTGCGCGGCGTACGGGTCGGGATCGTCAAGCAGTTCGACCTCGCCTCGCTGTCGTCCGAGGTGCGCGCAACCTACGAAGCGGCGTATGCCGATCTGGAGAAGCTCGGCGCGACGCTGGTCGACGTGGAATTGCCGACGGCCGACTACGGCGTCGCGACGTACTACCTGATCGCCCCGGCTGAGTGCTCCTCGAATCTGGCGCGTTTCGACGGCGTGCGCTACGGCTTGCGCGTCGACGGCGCGGACGTCGGTGAGATGTACGAGCGCACCCGCGCGGCGGGCTTCGGCCCCGAGGTCAAGCGCCGCATCCTGATCGGCACGTACGCGCTCTCCTCGGGCTACTACGACGCGTATTACCTCAAGGCGCAGAAGGCGCGCACCCGCTTCGCGCAAGACTTCGCGCGCGCGTTCGAACGCTGCGACGTCATCGCGTCGCCGGCCGCCTCCACGCCGGCCTTCAAGTTCAACGCCAAGTCCGATCCCGTCTCGATGTACCTGATGGACTATTACACGATCCCGATCTCGTTGGCGGGTTTGCCGTCGCTCAGCGTGCCGTGCGGTGCCGTCGTCCCGGAGGACGGCACGCGCCCGATGCCGCTGGGCCTGCAGCTGGCGACGCCGTTATTCGCGGAGCGCGAGCTGCTCGGCATCGCCCACGCCTACGAACGCGCGACGATGCACGCCGCCAAGCTGAGCCCGGTGGAGAGCGCGACGGCATGAGCACCCAGGTCTTGTCATTCGATGCGGGCGCCGCAGATACACGGTGATGCACACGATGGAAACAAGAATCGCGAAAGTCGACAACGATCTCGCCGTTCGGCTACCTGCGGATATGGTGCGCGACCTGGGATTGCAGGAGGGTGAACGTATCACCGTTCGGCGCATTGGGAGTCGGATATCGGTCGAGCGGGCCGGGGTGCCTTCGCTGGACGACCTCCTTCGCACGGTGAAAGAGCCGGAGGCGGAGCTGGATTCGGGGCCACCGATCGGCCGCGAGGTGATCGAATGACCGTCCCCGATCGAGGCGATCTCGTCGTCGTTGACTTCGATCCTTCTGCCGGCCACGAACAGGCGAAGCGCCGGCCCGGACTCGTGTTGTCGCGCCGCTCCTTCAACCGCACGTTCGGACTGGCGTTCATTGCTCCGATTACGACGAAGCCGAAGGGCCACGCCCTGGAAATCCCGTTGCCGGCAGGTCTTCGCGTCACGGGCTCCGTGCTCGTGCACCACTCAAAATCGTTCGACTGGCGAGCGCGACGTACGTATATCGCGGATAAGGTACCCGATGCCGTGGTCGATGTCGCAGCCGACCTCCTGATGAGGATTGTGGGATAACATGTCGATCGCAACGGAGGACGTCGTCGTGACGCCGGAGCTGCTGGCTAAGTATGAGGCGGTCATCGGGATCGAGTGTCACGTCGAGCTGAAGACCGTCTCGAAGATGTTCTGCGGTTGCCCGAATCGCTTCGGGGCGGCGCCGAACACGCTGGTGTGTCCGGTTTGTCTGGCGATGCCGGGTGCGCTGCCGGTGCCGAATGCGGCGGCGATCGAGCACGTGATTCGCGCGGGACTGGCGTTCGATGCGGAGATTCCCGAGCACTCGAAGTTCGACCGCAAGAACTACTTCTATCCGGACATGCCGAAGGACTATCAGATCTCGCAGTTCGACATGCCGCTCACGCAGGGCGGCGTGGTGCACTATTGGCTGCCGGACGGCACGAAGAAGTCGTGCCGCCTCACGCGCATTCATCTCGAAGAAGATACCGGCAAGTCCACGCACGCCGGTTCGGGCGACGGCCGCATCGCGGGTTCGTCGTATTCGCTGGTCGACTTCAACCGCGCCGGCGTGCCGCTGATGGAATGCGTCGGCGAACC
>JBEKAU010000377.1:0-3630 GCA_050015755.1 Vulcanimicrobiaceae bacterium
CTCGTTGTCCGTGTAGACCACGAACAGGTCGATGTCCAGGCGGTGCTCGAGCGCGTAGAGCATCGGCAGCGCGCAGTCCGTTCCCATGAACGGCAACCCGTTCGTCCGCTCGACGACCGCCGCGACCCGCTCGTTCCGACCGACGCGGAACCGACGGAACGTGTCGGCGAAGGCCATGACGTGCACCTCCGGGTCGGTCCGAACGTGGGTCACCGCCATCGCCGCCGCACCGACGCGCGGCGTGATCCCCGGAATCCCGGCGATCGTTCCGACGCTCATCGACCCCGACACGTCGAGTCCGATCAGCGTTCGTGCCCCGGTCGGCTCGACTGACGCGAACGCCAGCGAGAACGCGGCTTCGAGCGCGTCGACGACGGCCGCGACCGGCTTCCACGTTGCAGAACCGCGAACGCTCTTCCCGCCACGATACGTCTCGAGCGCGGCCAAGACCGCGATCGGATGAACGCGCGCTTTCCGCAACGCTTCCGCGTCCGTCAGTCGGCGCACGACGTGCGCCGTTTCCGGACCCTTGGGCGTGAGCAGACCGACGCGGGTGAGGGTCGCGAGGTTGCGCAGGAGGGCCGTCATCGGCAATCCGGGCAACAGCGCCTCCCAGACGAACGGTTCGCGCAGCCACTCGCTCGGCAGTGCCTCGCGCGGCAGTCCGCTCGTCCGCACCAGCTCGCCGCACGTCGCCGCGTCGGCATCTTCCGATGCCTTGGCTTGCGCGTGCGCTCGCAGCAATGCGAGTTCGCCGAACTCTTCGGACGGCACCGTCCCCGCCACGATCCACCCGTAGAGCGCGGCCCGCTGCGCGTCACCCGCGAGCGGGTGTGCGAGACGGAAGACGTCGCGATGCGTGAAGCCATAGCGGTTCTGGTACTTGAGCACCTGATAGGCGAGCCGGTTGACCGGCTGGTCCGCGTACCACCGGTGCAGTCCGCGACGCAGCCCGCGTCCCCACCCGCGGAACTGCTCGATGTACGAGCAGAACGCGAGCAGATGCGATCCCGTCCGACACACGCGCCGGAGCCCTTCGCCAAGCGCCGCGCGTCGCGTTGCTTCGTCGCCGAAACCAGCGCACGCCGCCAGGGCGAAGATCGCCGCGTCCACCTTCGGCGCGCGCCCGCTCTCCGAGATCGCGATGACGCGCGCCACCACGCGCGGTCCGTCTTCCCCGATCGCGGCGATCAGGTTGGCCGCGTTCTCCTTGGTGAGTGCGTGCTCGGTCGCGTAATAGGTTCCGCCTTCCGATCCCAGGATCAGAAAACGGTCCAGCCGCGACCACCGGTTGAGCGCGTAGACGTACCCGCCGGCCGCGTTCGCGACTTGTGCGCGATCCGGCTGCGGCTGCGTCTGCAGCGTTCCGAAGAGACGACCGCGGAAAACCCGCGCGAGCGCCTGCATGATGAACTCCTTTGTGATGAATGCGTGCAAGAAAAGAAAAGCGTGACAGGCACGCGACTGCGGACGAGTGATGCTCGAGCCGTTGCGCTTGCGCGCGTCGTCTCTGATGGGAGGCGGTAACCTCGAGCGTCCGGCCCGCAGTGCGTGCGTCGCCGGCGACGATACCGTACGTGGGCATGTGAGTGTCCGAGGTCAGGCGTGAGCCTACGACGCTCTACCTGACTGAGCTACCGGCACATGGTGCGCCGGGCGGGATTCGGACCCGCGACCTTCGACGTAAGAGGTAACCTCAGACGGCCGGCCCACGACCGGATATCATCGCGTGTGCCCCGCGGGCGAGATGGTGCGTGCGGGTAACTCCCTTGGTGCGCCGCGAACGGCGCACCGTACGGATTCGAACCGAAGGGATCCTGAGAACCGCGCGCGGCCGGCCCGCGAGGGTGCAGTGGGCCCGAAGGCCCACCGCGGAGCGTCAACCCTTGACGCAGACCACTTGGCGAAGCGTGTGCACGATCGCGACCAGGTCGCGCTGCGCGGCCATCACGGCGTCGATGTCCTTGTACGCCGATGGAGCCTCGTCGAGGACACCGGCGTCCTTACGGCACTCGATGCCCTCGGTTTCGCGCTTGAGATCGCCGAGCGTGAGCGTGCGCCGTGCCTCGCCGCGGCTGAGCCGGCGTCCCGCGCCGTGCGAGCACGACTGGAACGATTCGGCATTACCACGGCCGCGGACGACGAACGAACGTGCGCCCATCGAGCCGGGGATGAAACCGAGCTCGCCGTCACCGGCGCGAACCGCTCCCTTCCGCGTCACGAAGACGTCGGCACCGTAGTGCCGCTCCCGCGCGACGTAGTTGTGGTGGCAGTTCACGACGGTGGCGCCGCGCTCGAACGCCGGCAGACCGACGTTGCGGTGCGAGAGCGCTTCGATCGCGCGGGACAACATCAGCTCGCGATTGAGCCGCGCGTACTCCTGCGCCCACCCGACCGCTTCGACGTAGCCGTCGAAGCTCGCGGTATGCTCGGAGAGGTACGCGAGGTCCCGATCGGCGAGGGTCACTCCGAGCTGCTCCAGCTCCCGCTGGGCCATCTCGATGTAGACCGTACCGATGCGGTTGCCCGCGCCGCGCGAACCCGAGTGCAGGACGAGCCAGACCATGCCGCGCTCGTCGATACACAGTTCGCAGAAGTGGTTGCCGCCGCCCATCGTGCCGAGTTGCCGGCGCGCCGTGCGCACTGAGACCTTCGGTGCGCGTGCGACGACGTTCGCGTAACCCGGCGCGAGTTGCGTCTCCCAGACCTGATCGATCGACGCCGGGACCTCGCGATGCGCACCTTGGCCAACCGGGATCTGCCGTTCGAGCGCATTGCGCACGTGACGCAGATCCGTGGGGAGGTCTTCGGCGCGCAGCGTGAGCGCTTGCGCGATCATCCCGCAGCCGATGTCGACACCGACCGCCGCGGGGACGATCGCGCCCAGCGTCGGCACGACGCTGCCGACCGTCGCACCCTTGCCGAGGTGGACGTCCGGCATCACCGCGATATGGTCGTGCACGAACGGCAGCGACGCGATGTTCGCGACCTGCGCACGAGCACCGGCGTCGAATTCGACGCCGTCGACCCATGCATAGACGGGATGACAGGCGGTCTCGATGATCTGCATTGCACAACCTCCTTTCGCGGTGATGATGTCGAGTGAAAGCTGGACGAGCTTATGCGTCGGATCGCGCTCGTGTCAAGCAAATTCGCGATGTTTTTTCGACAAACGTCGTTGCGGCGCTTGACAGCACGGGTGACGGACAGGTACGATCAGCCGGCCATGATGCAACGACTCGCATCGACGTTAGCGAATTCGGACCGCGGCCCGCGGCCCGTGTTCACGTATGCCGTCGGCGATCAGAAGAATTCGCCTGCGTACCCGCGAGCCGTCACCTCGTAGCTGCCTCCGCACACTCGATCGTCATACACGAGAGGGGATCGGCAGCAGCCGGTCCCCTCTCGCATTCCTTGGCGTTCCCGCGTCTGCGCGTAGGGAAGCTTGGTCATCCCGCGTCCCTCGGGCGGACGAGATCGTCGGTTCGAATCCGACCGCGCAGGCCATTTCCTTGTTCTTCACCCGCGTCTGATCTTCGCCGGAAAGGAGGCGATCATCATGAGCGACGTGCTGTTGCTCAACTTCACCTACGAGCCGTTGGCCGTCATCGGCGTCCGCCGTGCCGTCCG
>JBEKAU010000378.1:0-3615 GCA_050015755.1 Vulcanimicrobiaceae bacterium
GTCCTTGGGATACTTTTCGCTGGGCTGCGTCGCGAGGACGGTGCACTGCAGACCCAGCTGCCCGCACTCGCCGGTCGCGTCGTCCTGCGTCTGGCCGACCATCGCCGGGACCAGCACCGTTTGCTGATTCGGCACGAAGAAATCTTCGATCGCACGGCCGAACCACACCAGGACGCCGACCGCGAACGCAAGCGCGAGCGCGAACGTCCAGTCGCGGTTGAGGAGCCACGGCCGCCGCGGGCGGCGGCGCGCAACCGGGGCCTCGTCGCCGCCCAGTTCCATCAAGCCAACGCCTCGAGCTGCGCTTCGTCGAACTCGGCGTTGCTGTAGACGTTCTGCACGTCCTCGTGCTCCTCGAGCGCGTCGAGGAACGCGAGCACTTTTTCCGCATCGCCGATGCCGGGCTTGGTCGTCTGCGTGGCCTCCATCGCGAGCTGCGCGGTGCGCACGTGCAGGCCGGCTGCTTCGAGCGCGTCCTTCACCGCCATCAGCGCCTGCGGCTCGGTGACGACTTCGCTCGGCTCGTCGGTGTCGTTCCAGCGCACGTCGATGACGCCGTCGACCAGGGCGCGCTCGGTCAGCGTATCCTCGTTGAGCCGGCCGGGATCGACCTCGATCAGCCCGCGCGCAGCAAACATCCAGCCGACGCTGCCCGTCTCGCCGAGGTTGCCCTCGTTGCGGCTGAACAGGAAGCGCAGCTCGGAGGCGGTGCGATTGCGAGTGTCGGTCGCTGCGTCGACGATCACCGCGACCCCGGCCGGGCCGTACCCCTCGTAGCGGATCTCCTCGATCTCCTTTTGACCCTCGGCACCGCTGGCACGCCCGATCGCGCGCTTGATGTTGTCCTGCGGCATGTTGTTGGCGCGCGCCTTGTCGACCGCCATCTTGAGCCGATAGTTCGCCTCAGGATCGGGCGAGCCGTTCTTGGCCGCCAGGATGATCTCTTTGCTCAGCTTGGTGAAGAGCGCGCCGCGTTGTGCGTCGGCTTTCCCCTTGCGGAGCTTGATGTTGTGCCATTTGGAATGACCGGACATGCGGTTGACCTGCTACGGAGAGGGGGGAACGAGCCCTAAACCCACGTCGGGCTCCACAAGCGCGCGTCGAGCGCGTGATACGGAATCGGTGTACCCGCCAGAATCGGATAGAAGTACGCGAAGCCGATCACCACGGCTGCGAGATAGACGCCGACCGAGGCGAGCGCCCAGCGATCGCGCTCCTCGATGCCGCTGCGCCATACCTCTTGCAGCATGACCGCCGTGGCCAGCACGATGATCGTCAGGTTCGGGAAGAAGTGATACTCGAAGGTCAGCCGCGGCGAGATCGCCCACGGCAGCCACTGCGCGAGGTACGCAAGGACGAGCAGCGCATACGCTGCGTTCTTTTTCCGAACGGCCTGCCAACCCAGCGACGGAACGCTGATCAGGCCGGCCAGCCACACGAACGGGTTGGGGAGCGCGCGGATCGTCGCCGCACAGCAGTCGGCGGCGCCCTTCGCCGCGACGTGCGTGTACTTCGCGTAGTAGAGGATCGGCCGATCGAGCAGCGGCCACTGCCACCACACCGAGGAATACGGGTGGGTGGCCACCAGCGTTGCGTGATAGCGGTACATGTCGTGCTGCATCGCGATCATGTCGACGAAGCCGTGCCCTTCGGTGAAGTACGGCACGTAGGAAAGCGTGTAGACGAATCCGCCGACGACGATGCACGCGGTGACGAGCACGTCGACCGGTATCCCGTATGGGCTCCCGAACGCCGGTTCGCTGTGCCGAAATCGCTGCAAATTCAGCGCCGCGGCCAGCACCCAGAGCAGCGCGATCGTGGTCAGCGTGTACCATTTCGCATCGGCGAGGAGCGCCGCGGACACGGCGGTAGCGATCCACCAGATGCGCGCGCCGCGCCCGACGTGCGCCGGAACGGCCGCGAAGCGCGGCGCGACCAGCGTGCGCCCGACCAGCCAGCCCAGCGCGAGCATCCAGCCGAACGCGACGACCTTCGCCCACCCGACGAAGTCGACCCCGCGTGCGGTCAGGGGCCCCGACGCGTGCGGGACGACGACCAGCACCGCGACCAGGCCCAGGAGCGCGCCGATCGCCGTGCAGACGGCGACGGCGATCCAGCCGCCGCGACCGAGTGCGGTCGGCGAGGCATCGGCCGTTGCCTGCCAGAGACGATAGAACGTATACAGCATCAGCAGGAAGAGAAAGCCGATCGTGATCTCCGGCGTCGCGATGCGCGACTGCACGAAGTGAAAGCCGTCGCAGGTCAGCAAGAGCGCCGCCGCGGCAGCGAACGGCGTCGAAGCCGTCAGCCGCTTCGCGAAGACGTACACCAAACCGACGGTGAGCGCACCGACGACGACGTTGAGAAACCGCCAGCCCAACGCGTCATCGCCGCCGTGTAAGCCGCCGAAGAGCAGCATCGAGAGCGTGATCAGCAGTTTCGTCAGCGGCGGATGGGTGAACTCGAATGGTCCCCACCCGCTCACGTCGAGGTGTTTGAGATACTCTTCGCCCGCGCGTGCGAAATAGATCTCATCGAAGATCTTCTCGCTCGGAGACCACACCCACGCGAAGCAGATGACGAACGAGAGCAGCGTGAATCCGGACGCGAGCACCCAATCGAGCGTGGTCATCGCCGCGCCCTCGCGCAGCCCCAGCCGCGCGGTCACGCGAGCCACCAGCGCGTCGACTCCCCAGACGCGCTCGCTCTCGGCCGTTGCGCTCACGCCTGGGCGCCGGCGACCAGCGCGCCCAACCGGTGCGCGACGGTTCGGAGCGCTTCGGGCACGTCCTCGAGCTCGTCGAGCCGGTCGCGCGCGATGGCCCGCGCGCGATCGTCGCTCGCGGCGAGGTAGGCCTCGTGGAGCGCGCGCATCATGGCGAGCATGCGCGGCGGCGGACCCGCCAGGTCCTCGGTCAGCGCGAGCGAGGCGACGGCGGCCAGCGCGTCGCCGGCGTTGATGCCGTGCGCGACGCCGAACTTCGCCCACACCGTCGAGCGACCGCCGCGCTCGGCGATCCCGGTCGCGAGGTCACCGTGGACACGCGTCGCGGCGGCGAGGATCGTCACCGCGCTAGCCGCATCGAGTGCCGCGGCCGCGTCGCCCGCGGCGTGCACGACCAGCTCGCCGCACGTCCGCTCCGGACAGGTGCGCTCGCCGAACGCGAAGTGCTGGCGGATCTGCTCGCTGGTCCCGGAGGCATCGCCGAGCCGCGTGACGGCGCGTTCGAGTGCCGCGTCGAGCGGATCAGCCGCCGTTGGCGAGCTCATCCATGCGGTCCGCGACCTGTTCGACCAGCCAGCCCGGCGTCGATGCGCCCGACATCAGGCCCGCGGTGCCGACACCGGCGAACCACCCGGATTCGAGCTCGTCGGGCCCCTCGACGTGGAACGCACGCGCACCGTTGATCGCGGCGAGTTCGGCCAAGTGCTTGGTGTTGGCCGAGGTCTTGCCGCCGACGACCACCATCACCTCGACCTCACGCGCCAGGTCGACGACTTCGCTCTGGCGGTTCTTGGTGTCGGTGCAGATCGTGTTGACCGCGCGGACCTCGTAGTATTTTTCGCTGAGCTTGCGGACGATCTCGGAGAAACCCGGGCCGCTCCAGGTCGACT
>JBEKAU010000379.1:0-3614 GCA_050015755.1 Vulcanimicrobiaceae bacterium
GCGCACGGGGGCGTAGTCCCGACGGGTCATGCCCGACCGTCATTTCGCCAGCGACAACAACGCAGGCGCCCACCCGGAGATCCTCGCCGCGCTCGCCGCCTGCAACGACGGCCACACCAGCGCCTACGGCGACGATCCGTACACTGCCCGGGCGGAGGCGACATTCCGTGGCTTGCTGGGCGATCAGGCCCGCATCTTCTTCGCGTTCAACGGGAGCGGGGCCAACGTCGTGACGCTGGCGGCCGCGCTGCAGCCGTGGCAGGCCGTCATCTGTCCCGTCGGCGCGCACGTGGCGGTCGACGAATGCGGTGCCTTCGAGCGCTTCCAAGGCGGCAAGCTGATCGACGTCGCGGTCGAGAACGGCAAGCTCACGCCGGACGACGTGCTGCGCCAGCTGCACGGAATCGGCGACCAGCACCACGTGCAGCCCTCGGCGATCACGATCTCGCAGACGACCGAAGTCGGCACCGTGTACACGCTCGACGAGCTGCGCGCGCTGGGCGAGGTCTGCCGCGCGCACGGCCTATTCTTCCACGTCGACGGTGCGCGCATCGCCAACGCCGTCGCCGCGCTGGGCTGCGATCTGCGCGCGATGCTGGTCGAGACCGGCGTCGACGCGTGTACCTTCGGCGGCACGAAAAACGGCCTGGTGTTCGGGGAGGCGATCGTCTTCCCGCGCGGCCACGCGGCGGCCGACAACCTCAAGTACACGCGCAAGTCGGGGCTGCAGCTGCCCTCGAAGATGCGCTTCGTCGCGGCGCAGTTCGAGGCGCTGCTGCGCGATGGTCTGTGGCTGCGCAGCGCCGCGCACGCGAACGCGATGGCGCGGCTGCTCGCCGATCGCCTGCGCGACCTCGACGACGTCGTCATCTTCGCGTATCCGGTCGAGGCCAACGGCCTCTTTCCGATTCTGCCGAAGGACGCGATCGCGCCGCTCCAGGCCGAGCGGCGCTTCTACGTCTGGGACGAGGATCGCAACGTCGTGCGCTGGATGACCTCGTGGGACACGACGCCCGAAGACGTCCACGCCTTCGCCGACGCCGTCTGGCGCATCGCCCCCCGCCCGAAAGCGGTGAGCGTCAGCTAATGTGCGGGCAGGCGGTGGATTTTTAGCACGTTGGTGCCGCCGGCGCCGACCGGCATGCCGCTGGTGATCGCAACCGTCTCGCCGGGGGCGGCGTAGCCTTCGGCGACCACGCGCGCTTCGGCGATCTCGATCAGGGTCTCGATGTAGCGATACGTCTGCACGACGACCGAGTCGACGCCCCACACGACGGCCATCTTGCGGGCGACGTCCTCGAGCGGCGTGAGCGCGACGATCTTCGCCTGCGGGCGGAACGAGGAGATGTGGCGCGCGGTGTTGCCGGTCGTGGTGCCGGTGACGACCAGCCGCAGGTGCAGCGCGTCGGCGGAACGGACGGCCGCCTCGGCGATCGACATGCCGATGTCTTCGTCGGTCTCCACCTTGGCGTCACCGGCCGAGCGGCGCTCGCGCAGATCGTCGAACGGGTATTTCGACTCGACCTGCTGGGCGATCGTCGCCATGACGCGCACCGCTTCGAGCGGGTAGGCGCCGCGGGCGCTCTCGCCCGAGAGCATGACGGCATCGGTGCCGTCGAGGATCGCGTTGGCGACGTCGGTGACCTCGGCGCGCGTCGGCCGCGCGGAGGAGATCATCGATTCGAGCATCTGCGTCGCGGTGACCACCGGCTTCGAGGCGCGGTTGGCGCGCGCGATCAGATCCTTCTGGATCATGGGCACTTCTTCGAGCGGGATCTCGATGCCGAGGTCGCCGCGCGCGACCATGATGCCGTCGGCGACGGTGAGGATGTCGTCGATGTGCTCGAGCGCTTCGTGCTTCTCGATCTTCGCCATGACCGGAATCGCGAGCCCGGCTTCGCCGATGTGCGACTTCACGCGCCACACGTCTTGCGCGGTGCGCACGAACGAGACGGCGACCCAATCGACGCCTTGCGCCATCCCGAAGTCGAGGTGCTCGAGATCGCGATCGGTCACCGCGTCCAGCTCGAGCGTGCCGTCGGGATAATTGATGCCTTGCTTTTCGCGCAGATCGCCACCGACCTCGACGATCGTGTGGACGTGCGGTCCGTCGATCGCCTGGACGCGCAGCGCGATGGTGCCGTCGGCGAGGTAGATGCGCTTGCCGACCTCGACGTCGCGAGCGAGGCCCGCGTACGAGACGGAAACCTGCTCGACGCCGCCGTCGACCGCGTCGGTCGAGAGCAAGAACGGCGAACCTTGCTCGAGCCGCACCGTGCTGGTGCCGTTGCTGAACGTCCCGGTGCGGACTTTCGGCCCGGGCAGGTCTTGCAGGATCGCGATATGGAGGCCAAGCTCTTTGGCGACACGGCGGACGTCCGCGATCGTCGCGGCGTGCTCGTCGTGCGTTCCATGTGAGAAGTTCAAACGGGCGACGTTCACGCCGGCGAGGAACAGCGAGCGCAGCATCGCCGGATCGCGCGACGCCGGCCCCAACGTTGCAACGATCTTCGTGCGTTTTGGTAGCGGCTGCACGTCGCGTGGGCTTCCGCGACCCATGCGCCGGTCCTGCGGTGTGGGAGAAAGCTCCGCGAGCGTGCCGCAAGGCGGCATCTCGCTTGCGGAAATGGTGTACGCCCCGCGCGCGGAAGTAGCCAGCCGCCGTGTCGGATGAACGCTCGGGGGCAGACGACCATATCGAACGCCCGTCGCTGCGACGCGACGTGCTGGCGCTTGGGTTGTCGTTCATCATCCACGCGCTCGCATGGTTCGTCGCATTGCTGCTCGCGCTCGTACCGCTCACACAGTCCACGACCGTGAGCGAGGGCGACGTCCCCGCCGATGTCGTCGTCGTGCAGACGGCCCCCGTGCCGCCGGAGCCGACCGCCGTGCCGCTGGCCTCGGCAGCCCCGGCGCCGCCGGTCCCGGTGCGAACGAGCCCGCCGGTCGCGACGCCGATCCCGCGGCCGACCGTCCCCCCGCCGCGGCCGGCCCAGCCGATCGCCGTCGTCCGTCCCCAGCGGCCGGTCGTGCACCCGCGACCGCAGCCGGTCCGCCGGCCCGAGCTCTCGGTGCAGAAGCACGGTGCCTCGCCGCAGCCCACCCTCGCGCCGGTTGTGATCCCGACCGCCGCCCCGCAGCCGGCGGCCACGGAACGGCCCGTTCCGACCGTGGCGCCCACCGTTGCCGTCGTCGCGGTCACCACCGAGCCGCCCTCGCCGGTCCCGACCCGCGTCCCGACCGTCCCGCCGACCGAACAGCCGACCCGACCGCCGACCCTCCCGCCCACGGCGGCGCCGACGCCGGTCCCGACCCGGGTCCCGACGGCCGCACCGACCGAACGACCGAGTCCCGTGCCGACGGCCGTCCCGGCGACCCCGCGGCCGACCGCACCGCCGACCCTCGCCCCGACGGCGCGGCCCACCGCGCTCCCAACCGCCCGGCCGACGGCCGCACCCGCGACCGCGGCCCCGGCCACGGCGCCGCCCGCCACCGCACGGCCCACCGCGGTCGCGCTCGCGACCGCGGCGCCGCACCTCGAGCCCAGCCGGGCCCCCGCGGCGGTCACCCGCCCGGCCGCGACCGCCGCCCCCGGGACGCCGCGACCGGCGGCC
>JBEKAU010000380.1:0-3613 GCA_050015755.1 Vulcanimicrobiaceae bacterium
GATCGACGGCGCGGCGATCCACATCAACGCCTACAACTTCCCCTCGTGGGGCGTGTGGGAGAAGGCCGCCGTGGCACTGCTCAGCGGTGTGCCGGTGCTCGCCAAACCCGCGACCTCGACGGCGTGGCTCTCGGTCGAGATGGTGCGCGCGGTCGTCGCCGCCGGCGTGCTGCCGGACGGCGCGCTGCAGTTACTGGTCGGAAGCGTCGGCGATCTGCTCGACCACGTGCGTTTCGGCGATGCGATCGCGTTCACGGGCTCGGCTGAAACCGGCGACCGTATCCGCTCGCACCCGCAGGTGCGCCGTGCCGGCGTGCGCGTCAACGTGGAAGCCGATAGCCTCAACGCGACGCTGCTCGGCCCCGACGCGAAGGCCGGGACCCCGATCTTCGATCTCTACGTGCGCGAGATCGTGCGCGAGATGACGACCAAGGCCGGGCAGAAGTGCACTGCGATTCGCCGCGCGATCGTGCCGGCCGCACAGCGCGACGCCGTGATCGCTGCGCTCGGAAAAGCACTCGACGCGGTCATCGTCGGTGATCCCGCGGCCGACGGCGTCAGCCTCGGGCCGCTCGTCTCGGCGAGTGAAGCGCAGCGTGCGCGCCAGGGGATCGCGCAGCTCGCCGGCGCTCCCGGCGCGTCCATCGCCTACACGCATCCCAACGTCCCGGCCGGCGGCGCGTTCGTCGCGCCGACGGTCATCGCGGCGGGTGCCGACGGCGCCATCATCCACGACCTCGAAGTGTTCGCGCCGGTCGCCAGCGTCCTCACCTACGGAACACCGGACGAGGCGTACGCGCTGGCGCGGCGCGGCGGCGGTTCGCTGGTCGTCTCGGTGTTCAGCGACGACGCTGCGTTCCTCGCGCAGTCCGCGCTCGGGATCGGTGCATCGCACGGCCGCGTGCTGCTGGTCGATTCCTCGATCGGGGATTCGCAGACCGGGCACGGCATCGTGATGCCCTCGTGCCAGCACGGTGGCCCCGGACGTGCCGGCGGCGGCGAGGAGTTGGGCGGTCTGCGCGGTTTGTGGTTCTATCATCAGCGCACCGCCGTGCAAGGGCCGGCGCCCGTCCTCGAGCAGCTCGCCGCGCAGGCCGTCAACCCGTACACGCTCTGACGGTCATCCTCGGAGGCCCCGCATGATCGCATCCGAATCGCCGGCCCTTCCCGTGGCGACGACGACGTACAACGCCGCCGTCGACCTGCTCGGCCACCACGCCCAGCGCGTCGACAAGGTGGCGTTCGTCGACGAATACGGCACGATCACGTACGGTGCGCTGCAGGCGCGCGTCGAGCGCTGCGCCGGCGCGTTGCTCGCGCTGGGGCTGGAGATCGAGCAGCGCATCGTGCTGTGCATGCTCGACACGATCGACTTTCCGACCGCGTTCTTGGGCGCGATCCGCGCCGGGATCGTGCCGATCCCGGTCAACACGCTCTTCAAGCCGGAGGACTACGCCTACATCCTCACCGACAGCCGCGCCAAGGCGGCCGTCGTCTCCGGTGAGTTGCTGCCGACGTTCTTGCAGGCGGCCCAGGCGGCGTATTGGCACGGCACGATCGTCGTCTCCGACCCGAGCCGGACGTGCGAGGACGTCGTGTCGGCGCGTTTCGGCGAGCTGGTCGAGCGCGCGCAACCGCTGAGCGCCGCGGCGGCCACGCGGCCCGACGACGTCTGCTTCTGGCTCTACTCGTCGGGCTCGACCGGCAAGCCGAAGGGCACGGTGCACGTCCAGACGAGCTTGATGGACACCGCACGGCTGTTCGCGCAGGGCGTGCTCGGCATGCGCGAAGGCGACGTCGTCTACTCGGCGGCGAAGTTGTTCTTTGCCTACGGGCTCGGCAACGCGCTCACGTTCCCGCTCGCCGCCGGTGCGACAGCGGTCCTGTATTCAGGCCGGCCGACGCCGGATGCGGTCGGTGCGATCCTGCGCCGCGAGCGGCCGTCGATCTTCTGCGGCGTGCCGACGCTGTTCGGCTCCCTGCTCGTCCATCCCGACTTGCCCACGCGTGACCAGGTCGCGCTGCGCGTCTGTACTTCGGCCGGCGAGCCGCTGCCGGAGGAGATCGGCCGCAGTTGGACGGCGCGCTTCGGCGTCGACATCGTCGACGGCATCGGCTCGACCGAGATGCTCCATATCTTCATCTCGAATCGTCCCGGCACCGTGAAGTACGGCACCACCGGCACCGCCGTCCCCGGGTATCGTGCGCGCATCGTCGATGAGCACGGTGCCGACGTCGTGCCGGGAGAGCTCGGCGAGCTGGAAGTCTGCGGCCCGACATCGGCCGCGTATTACTGGAACAATCGCGAGAAGTCGCGGCGCACGTTCGCCGGTGAGTGGACGCGCACCGGCGACAAGTACCGTCAGGACGAAGACGGCTGCTACGTCTACTGCGGTCGCGTCGACGATATGCTCAAGGTCGGCGGCATTTGGGTCTCGCCGGCCGAGGTCGAATCGGCGCTGATCGCGCACGAGCAGGTCCTCGAAGCCGCCGTCATCGGCGTCGCCGACGAGCAGGACCTGGTCAAGCCGAAAGCCTTCGTCGTGCTCAAGCCGGGCATCGTCGGCGACGAGGGACTCGTCGCCGCGCTCAAGGCGCACGTCAAGGATCGTCTCGCGCCGTACAAGTACCCGCGTTGGATCGCGTTCGTCGACGACTTGCCGAAGACGGCCACCGGAAAGATCCAGCGGCACGTCTTGCGGGCGCGCGAGAGCGCATGACGATCGTCGCCGGCGACGCGCGTTTGGAGACGCTGCGCATCGACGGCGATCCCGCGCGGCCGACGATCGTGCTCTTGCACGAAGGACTCGGTTCGGTCGCGCTCTGGCGCGATTTCCCGCAGCTGCTCGCCGCGCGCACGCGCTGCACCGTCATCGCCTACTCGCGGCGTGGCTACGGCGCGTCCGATCCCCTCGCGGGCCCGCGCGAGCCCGACTACATGCACCGCGAGGCGACCGAGGTGCTGCCGGACCTGCTCGACGCGCTCGCGATCGAGCGGCCGATTCTCTTCGGTCACAGCGACGGCGCGTCGATCGCGATCGTCTACGCCGGGACGTTCCCCGACCGCGTACGCGCGCTGGTCCTCGAAGCGCCGCACGTCTTCGTCGAAGACATCAGCTTGCGAAGCATCGCAGCCGCGCGCGAGGCGTGGGAG
Organism: Vulcanimicrobiaceae bacterium; assembly: GCA_050015755.1. GTDB lineage: Bacteria > Vulcanimicrobiota > Vulcanimicrobiia > Vulcanimicrobiales > Vulcanimicrobiaceae > Vulcanimicrobium. Next base: position 3,155 of record JBEKAU010000380.1, read on the forward strand.
ACGACCGACCTGCGCGCGCGGCTGGGACGCTACCATCAGCACGTCGAGAGCGCGTTCCGCGGCTGGAACGACGCCTGGCTCGATCCGCGCTTTCGCGCCTGGAACATCGAGGCGGAGGCGGCGCGCATCACCGCACCGGTGCTCGTGATCCAAGGCGAGGACGACGAGTACGGGACGCTGGCCCAGGTCGAGAGCATCGCCGCCCGCGTTCCCCATGTACAGACGGTGGTGCTACCCGACACTGGACACAGCCCCCATCGCGATGCGCCGGAACGAATCGTGGCGCGCGTCGCGACATTTGTCGACGAAGTCGCTGCTCCAGGCTGAGCAGGGTCACTCCGTGCGGCAGCATCGCGCGCACGGATGAAGAATGCCTGAAGCGCCGTGACGCTGCCTTTGGGAGTCCTCGACCAGTCACCGATTCTGCACGGGGTGAGCCCGGCCGACGCCGTCGCGGCG
>JBEKAU010000381.1:0-3605 GCA_050015755.1 Vulcanimicrobiaceae bacterium
GACTTCACGTTGACCGACCAGCACGGCGCGCCGTTTCGCCTCGACGCGCAGCGCGGTCGGGTCGTCATCCTCTTCTTCGGCTACACGCATTGCCCGGACGTCTGTCCGGCGACGATGGCGCAGCTCGCCCGCGTCTACCACACGCTCGCGCCCGCCGAGCAGGCGCAGGTGAGGGTGGCGTTCGTCACCATCGATCCGCAACGCGACACGCGCGCGGTGCTCGGCCGCTGGGTCGACCTGTTCGATCCGCACTTCGAGGCGCTGACCGGCAGCGAGGTCGCGCTCGACCCGATCTACCACGCCTACGGCGAGTACCATACGCGTCAGCCCGGCACGAGCGCGAGCGGCTACCTGATGGCGCACACCGGCGCCGTCTACCTCATCGACCCGCAGGGCCGGCTGCGCGTCCTGCACGGCTGGCAAGACCCGGCCCCGAACGTCGCCGCCGACGTGCGCGCGCTGCTGGGTTAGCGCGCCGCGGCGCGGGCGGCGAGTGCCGCGAACTCCTCGCGTCCGAACGCGGTCCCGGCGATCCCCCAGCCGCCTTCCGCGCCCTCGGTGAGCAGCACCCACGTCCGCTGTGCCTGTGTCGGATCGCCGGCGATCTTGGCGATGATCGCGGTCGCGTCGGCCACCAGTTGCTTCTGGCCCTCACGGTTGAGCACGCCCGGCGGCGTGAGCACCTGCACCCGCACCGTGCGCGCGCTCCCGGTCCCGGCGGTGTTGACGGCTTCGGCCGGCAAGCGGTGGATGTAGCAGCCGGTGTTGTTCAGGTGCGCGGGGCCGGGCGTCGTGACGCCTTCGGCGCGCAGCAGCGCCCCGGTGAGCTCTTCGGCGAGTTGCCGGTCGGTGCCGGCCGGGAACAGGTCGGCCGCGGCGGTGACGTCGATCATGGGCACGGGGCACGCTCCTTGGCGAACTATGACGATCTGCATAGCACGATAGGCTATGACGATCGACATAGTCAAGATGGTGGCCTATGGCCGGTGAGGTCCGGGCGAAGATGATCGCGGGCGCGATGCGGCTGCTGGCGCGCCACGGGCTCCAGGCGACCTCGTTCGCCGAGGTGCTGGCCCACACGGGCGCGCCGCGTGGCTCGATCTACCACCACTTCCCCGACGGCAAGGACCAGCTGGTCGGTGCCGCGGTCGATCACGCCAGCGCGCTCGCGCTGGCGTTCCTCGAACGCGAAGCGGGCAGCGACGCCGAGCGGATCACCCGCCACTTCTTCGCGATGTGGCGCAGCGTGCTCGAACGCTCGCAGTTGACCGCCGGGTGCGCGGTGCTGGCGGTGACGGTCGCCACCGATTCCGATGCGCTGCTCGACCGCACCGCCGGGATCTTTCGCGCATGGCGCATCCGGTTGGCGCAGTTACTCGAAGAAGGCGGATTGTCGGCGAGCGACGCGACGCGCTTCGCGGCGACGCTGATCGCATCGTCCGAAGGCGCCGTCGTGCTCAGTCGGGCCGAACGTTCACTCGAACCCTTCGAGCTCGTCGCCGACGAAATGGTGGCTCAGGTGCGCCGCATCAGTTCGTGAACGGCGGCGTCGAGCTGCGGATCGTCGTCGCGCGCGGCCGCGCCCGGCGGATCGTCGACGCGCACGTCGACGGCGCGCGGATGCAGCTCCAGCTCGGTGCCGTCGGGCGCGAGCACGTTGGTGGTGGGCAGCCGCAGGAACGAACCGTCGGCGAGCCCGGTCCCCGAGGTGAAGATGATCCAGCCCGCGGTCGGCTCGCCGACCACCGGGCCGGCGTGCAGCGCCCGATACGCCTGGGTGAAGTTCTCGGCGTCGGAGAGGCTGTGTTCGTTCGTCACCAGCGCGGTCGGCAACCCCAGGACCCGTTCGCCGAGCGAGCTGCGCTCGCTGGGATCGATGCCGAAGCGTGAACGGAACGTCGCGAACGGACGGCGGGTCAGCACGTCGATCGCATAGGGATCGACGAAGCCACCCTCGTTGTTGCGGATGTCGATCACGACGGCGCGCTTCTCGCGGTTGAGCGTGTCGAGGTCGGTGTAGAACTTGGCCAGCGAATCGCTGCTCATGTCGATGAGGTGAACGTAGCCGATGCGGCCGCCGCTGATCTTCTCGACGTAGGCGCGCTTGGCGAGCACCCAGGCGCGATAACGCAGCCCCTGCTCGCTGGGGAAATCGACGGGCTGAACGACGAGCGTGTGCGCCGCCGCGGCGTCGCCGTGCGGCGCGATGCGCAGCTCGGTGCGTTTGCCGACCGTCTGCGCGAGCAGGGCGTCGATATCGCTGTGCGCGTCGAGGGCGGTGCCGTTCACGGCCAGCACGTCGTCGCCGACCGACGCGCCGGCGAGCGCGAGCGGGCCCAGCGGGAGGAGCGCCGCAATGCGCAGCGTGCCGCTGCGTTCGTAGACGTCGGTGTCCCAATCGACGCCGAGGTAGCCGGTCGTGTTGCGCGGGACACCGGTCGGCGGCCCGGAGATCCCCATGTGCGAGGAGTTCATCTCGCCGAGCATCAGCGAGATCACGCGGTCGAGTTCGCCGACCGTCCGCGCGCCGGCGGCATGCGGCTCGTAGGTGTCGTAGACCGCGCTCCAATTGGCTCCGTGGAAGTGCGGGTCGGCGTACCAGCGGTCGAGCAGCGACCACGCCTGGCGGAACACCAACAGGCGTTCGCGCGCGAAGTCCACGTCGAGTTCGGCCGAGACGCCGACCGCGCGCGTCTTGCCGTCGAGGCCGACGGCGACGATCCGCCCGCCGTCGAGCAGGTAGACGCTCTTGCCGTCCGGCGCGACGTTCATGTTGCTCTTGTGGCCGGCATCGCTGGTCAGCTGATGCGCGACCGACGCGTCGTCCGACGTCTCGTCGACCGAGAAGCTGTAGAGGTTGTCCTGACCGGCTGCCGCCGCGATGAGCAGCAGCGTCTTGCCGTCGGGGGTGACCGCGACGTTCTCGACGTCGAAGCCGACCGGTAAGAACGTCACCCGGTCGCGGATGCCGGCGAAGTCGATGGTCGCCCCGTGCGCGGCCGGCGTGCTGGTGGGGTGCGGCTGCGGCGCGCGGCTAGGCCCCGGCGCCGGCGCCGTCTTCGTCGGCAGCTCGGGCTTGGGGGTCGAGAACAGGCTGCGGAACTCGTCCTCTTTGAAGTGCGGGGCGCGCGGCACGAGGTCGATCCGCGCCACCTGACCCAGCTCGGTGCGCTGCGAGGTCACCACGTACAGGCGCGTGCCGTCGGGCGACCACGCCAGCGGCCCGGTGTTGGCGTTCGGCACGAAGGTGACCGGGTGCGACTCGCCACCGCCGGTGCGCACGACGCGCACGTTGCTGAAGCCGAGCTTGTCCACGACCACGTAGGCGATCCAGTCGCCGTCGGGCGAGAACGCCATGTCGCCGTCATCGCCGAACGGGCGGCGATCGAGATACTCGCGCGCGACGACGCGGTCGGTGTGCGCGGCGAGGTCGAGCACGTGCAGCTCGAGACCGTCGCGGATGTACGCCAGCAGCTTGCCGTCGGGCGACCAGTGCGGGTAGTCGTCGTGGTGGCCGTCGGGCGTGACGACGTGCTCGGTACCGCTGGGAAACTCGTAGGTCGCGATCGCCTGCGTCGTGCCACGGTCGACCACGTACGCGATGC
>JBEKAU010000382.1:0-3604 GCA_050015755.1 Vulcanimicrobiaceae bacterium
GCTGACCCGCGCCTTCGAGCGCCTGCGCGTCCCGGTCATCGCCGCGGTCAACGGCTTTGCGCTCGGCGGCGGCTGCGAGCTGGCGATGGCATGCGACATCCGCATCGCCAGCGAGAACGCCAAGTTCGGCCAGCCCGAGGTCAACCTGGGGATCCTGCCGGGCTATGGCGGCACCCAACGGACGGCACGCTTGCTCGGCGAGGGGATGGCAATGTACCTGTGCTTGAGCGGCGAGATGATCGACGCCCAAACCGCGCTGCGCGTCGGCCTGGTTCAGAAGGTCGTTCCGGCCGCGGAACTGATCGGCGAGGCGACCCGGCTGGCGAACGTCATCGCCGGGAAGGCTCCGCTGGCCGTCGCCGCCGCCAAGCGCGCGATCGTCGACGGCGGCGACCTGGGCCTGGACGCGGCCTTGGCGCTGGAGGCCTTCCTCTTCGGTCAGATGGTGACGACGGCCGACTTCCGCGAAGGCTCGCGCGCCTTCCTCGACAAGCGCCCCGCGACGTTCACGGGGCACTGACCCTCAGCGGCTGGCGGTCGTGCGCGGCGCGGTGAGCTGGGCGGCGACCTCGCTCATCGCCCGTTCGATGTCGGGGTCGAAGCCGACCCAGCGGGCGCGGATGCGGCCGGCCTGATCGATCGCGAGCAGCGTCGGGAAGCCTTCGACCCCGAAGGCGTGGGTCGCGGTCAGGTCGGGATCGAGCACCACGTCGCGCATCTGGAACTTGGCGACGAACGGGCGAACCAGCGCATCGGTCTCACCTGCGTCGACCGAGACGACGGTGACGCCCGGATGGGTGCGCGCGAAGTGCTGCACGAGCGGGATCGAGGCCCGGCACGGATCGCACCACGACGCCCAGAAGTCGATGAAGACGAGCTGGCCGCGGGCGCGGGCGAGATCGAAACGGCCGCCGTCCAAGCGGGCGAGCGCAACCGGCGGCGCGAGGGCCGGCGCCGCATGGAGACGCGGCACGACGAAGAATCGCACGGCGGCGGCGAGGACGATCAGGACGGCCAGGACGTCGAGCCCACGCGCAAGCCAGGGGCGGGACGGCTGCGGCACGACTACGGATTCCGTCGCAGGGAAAGTGCCCCCTGCGCCGCATCCAACCAAGCGATGCCAACGACCCGCGCGGCAGCGGTGACGATCGACGCTCGCACGCTGCCCGCTTTAAACCGCAGCACACGGATCTTCGACGCCTTTGACAAGCTGGCGCTTGGGGGTGTTCTCGAACTGAACGAGGAGAGCGATCCGCGCGCGCTGCGTAACGAGTTCCAACAGTACCGTCCGGGCCGCTTCTCGTGGGACGCGCGCAATCTCGGCAGCGGCCGCTGGACGATCCGCGTCGAGCGGATCGACGAGCGCGCCGACGCGGCGACGTTCCTCTCGCACACGGCGCCGTTCCAGAACGCGAAGCAGTCGACGATCGCCGAGCTCGCCGCGGTCGCGACCGAACGGTCGTACCGGAGCAGCGAGACGATCTTCGACGAGGGCGAGCTCTGGCCGTACCTCGGCTTCGTGCGCACCGGCAAGGTCGTCTACACGCTGCTCTCGCCCGACGGGAAGACGCACGCGCTCGGCGAGCGGCTCACCCACGACCCGATCAACGAGTCGGGAACGTTCGACGGCGGCGGCGCGACGACGCGCGCCGAGGCACTGACGGACTGCACGCTGGTCCTGGTGCCCTCAGAGGCCGTCCTGCACGCCGTCCGCAACGACAGCGAGCTCGCGCTCGGGTTCCTCGCGGCGGCCTCGCAGGCGCGGCGACGCTCGATCGACACGATCGCCGACCTGGCGTTCGCGCACGTGCTGCAGCGGGTCGCGAAGTTCCTCATGTCCTACGCGCCGGCGACGACGGGGATGGCGACCGGCTTGCCCGGCGTCGAGAACCTCTCGCAGGCGCAGATCGCCGCCGCCGCGGGACCCGTGCGCGATATGGCCGCGCGTGCGCTGATCCGACTCAAGAACGCCCACGCGGTCGAGCTCGATCGCGGACGCGTGCGTGCGATCGACCGCGCGCGGTTGGAAGCGTTCGCGCACGGCGTCCAAGCCCCACCCGTCTGACGAAAGAACTCCCTGTGCGTCGTCTCGCTCTCGTTTGCGCGGCCGTGTTGGCCGCGACGCCGGTGCTCGCCGCAGGCGCCCGGCTCGCCTACCCGCCCGCGCCGCGTGGGACCGTCACCGACACCTACTTCGGCACCGTCGTGGCCGATCCGTATCGCTGGCTCGAAGACGTCGACTCACCGCAGACGACGGCCTGGGTCAAAGCCGAAGGCGACCTGACCCGTTCGTATCTCGACGCGATCCCGCAGCGCGAGGCGATCAAGACCGCCTACCACGCGCTGTTGAACTACGAGCGGCTCTCGGCGCCGTTCCGCGCCGGCAAGCACTGGTTCTACTTCCACAACACCGGCTTGCAGAACCAGAGCGTGCTCTACGAACGCGACACGGAAGACGGTCCGGCCCGGATCTTCCTCGATCCCAACACGCTGGCCGCCGACGGCACCGTCGCGCTGGCCGGGCAAGACTTCACCCGCGACGGCCGCTACATGGCGTACGCGACGCAGGCGTCGGGCTCCGACTGGCAGACCTGGCACGTGCGCGACGTCGAGACGGACACCGATCTGTCCGACACGATCCGGTGGAGCAAGTTCTCCGACGCGACCTGGGTCGGCGATGCGGGCTTCTACTACGCGGGTTACGACGCGCCGACGGCCGCCAATGCAACCCTCTCGGCGCTGGGCGTGCAGAAGCTGTGGTTCCACAAGCTCGGGACGCCGCAGGCGGCCGACCAGCTCGTCTACGCCTCCACCGCGCATCCCGACGAGTTCGTCGGCGCGGATTCGACGCAGGACGAGCACTACGTCTTCCTGACGACCTCGAAGGGTGACGGCAATTCGCTGGCGTGGAAGCGCGCCGGCGAGCCCGACACGGCGTTCCGCACGATCTTCACCCTCGACCCGACCGTCTCGTACAACGTCATCGGCGACGACGGCAACCGCATCTACCTGCAGACCAACGCCAACGCGCCGCGCTGGCGGCTGTCGTGGATCGACGTCACCGACCCGACGCACACGCTGCACGACATCGCGCCGCAGGCCGCCGACAAGCTCGAGAACGTCTCGCTGATCGGTGATCGCTTCTATCTCGAATATCTGCACAACGCGTACTCCGCGGTCCGCGTCGTCGGCCTGGACGGCAGCGACCACGGGACGATCGCGCTGCCCGGCATCGGCGACGGCGGGTTGCCCAGTGGCCGGCGCGAGGACCGGATCGCCTATTACACGTTCACCTCGTTCACGTACCCGACGACGGTCTACCGGTACGACACGGGCACCGGGACGAGCACGGTCGCGGTCAAGCCGCAGATCGCGTTCGACGCCTCACGCTACGTCGTCGAGCAAGACTTCGCGACCTCGAAAGACGGCACGCAGGTGCCGGTGTTCGTGATCCATCGCAAGGACATGCCGCTCGACGGGACGACGCCGACGATCCTGTACGGCTACGGCGGCTTCGACATCTCGATCACGCCGTATTTCTCCTCGTCGGTCGCGATGTGGCTGCAACTGGGCGGCGCCTACGCGGTCGCGACGCTGCGCGGCG
>JBEKAU010000383.1:0-3599 GCA_050015755.1 Vulcanimicrobiaceae bacterium
GTAACGAATTCGCTTGAGGGCGGGGTGGACGCATTCAGACGGCGAGCAACCATATACGGACTATAGTTAGAGCTGCTACGAACGAACGTGCTAGCGTAGTTCAGCGATGCTGCGAAGGCCTGCAGCGACATCGCCGATTGCCGCGACCCAGCTTACACGCATCCAGCCTTCAAGACTGGGGCCAAAAATACGACCCGGGATCGCCGCGACGTCGCGGCGCTCCACGAGCTCATACGCGGCGGCAATCGAGTCGCCCCTATTCGGGAGTCGGACGCAGACATAGAACGCCCCGTCGATCGGGACGTAACGCAGACCGCTCGCATCGAGTGCGGTCAGTACCTGTTCACGCTGCGAGTGATACCAAGCTGACTGTTCTTCGATGGCGCCGGGCTCGCCGAATATCTCATACGCGATTCGCTGGCCGAAGGCGCTTGCCGTGGAGGTCACCCAAGAGTGGGCCTTCACCAGTGCGTCGATCGCGACGTCGGGTGCTAGGAGCCAGCCGATGCGCATGCCGGTCAGCGCGTTCGACTTTGAGAGCGAGTTCGCCACGACGGTGTACGGATAGTAGCGCGCGACGTAACCCGGGTCTTCGATGTACGTCAGCTCGCGGTAGATTTCGTCGTGCAGCACCCAGATCGGCTCGCCGCCGCGTTCGCCGAGCGCCTTCGCCAAGTGACGCGCGTCGGCGTCGCACAGGACACGGCCCGTCGGGTTCGCGGGCGAACCGATGACGATCATGCGCGTGCGTGGGCCGATCGCCGCGAGGATCGCATCGACGTCGTACGCGAAGTCCGCATCTTCGCGCATCCCGACCGCGCGACAGGTGATACCCTCGAGCTGCGCCATCTTTGCATACGCGGGGAACGCCGGCTCGACCACCAGCAACTCGTCGCACGCGGGGTCCAGCAGCGTCTTGATCGCCACATACACGGCTTCTTGCGAACCCGTCGTCATGCAGACGTTGCGCCCCGAGGACATCCCCGGATACGCATAGTGCGCCGCGATCCGCTCGCGCGTCGCCAAATCCCCCGCATTGACGGTGTACTTCACACCATTCTCGCCAACCCAACGCGCCGCCGCCTCGATGAACCGCTGCTGCGGTCGCAGCGTCGGCTCCCCGAGACCGAGGTCGATCGTCCCCGGCTGCTTCTTGGCAGCGATGGCGCGGATGACCGACGGCTCGATCGCCAATACCGCCGGGTTCAGCCGCACGGTGGTCTGCGTCACGCTCACACCGCGACCTCGAACTCGCGCAGGGCGGCGTTGAGCGAAGTCTTGCGATCGGTCGAGTCGGTGCGCTCCCCAATGATCAGCGCGCACGGCGTGCCGAACTCGCCGGCGGGGAACTGCTTGGGCAGCGTCCCCGGGATGACGACAGCGCGCGCCGGGATGATGCCCTTCGTGACCACCCGCTCGGAACCGCGCACGTCGACGATCGGGGTCGAGGCGGTCAGGATGACGCCCGCGCCGAGCACGGCCTCGGCGCCGACCCGGACGCCCTCCACGACGATGCAGCGCGAGCCGACGAAGGCGCCGTCTTCGATCACCACCGGCATCGCCTGGGGCGGCTCGAGGACCCCGCCGATCCCGACTCCGCCGCTGAGGTGCACGCCCTTGCCGATCTGGGCGCACGACCCGACCGTGGCCCAGGTATCCACCATCGTCCCCTCGTCGACGTAGGCGCCGACGTTGACGTAGCCGGGCATCAGGATCGCCCCGCGGCCCAAGAACGAGCCATAGCGAGCAACCCCCGGCGGAACGCAGCGAGCGCCGAGCAGTTTCCAATTCCGCTTCGTGGGCAACTTGTCGTAGTACGAGGGCAACATGCCGCGGGAGCCCAGTGGGTTGTCGAGCTCCGATGCTCGCACCGCCGCGTCGCGCACCGCTTCGTTGTCGAATCGTGCGAATGAAAGCAGAATGGCCCGCTTCACCCAGGCGTTGACGACCCACTCCCCCTCGCGCGGCTCGCAGACCCGCAGGCGCCCCTCATCGAGCGCCGCCAGGACCTCCTCGACGACCCGCCCGGGCTTCTTGCGGATCGCGTCCGGCTCTTCGGCAAGCCGCTCCTCGAGCGCGACGACCCGTTCTTCCAACGTCGATTCCATCGCACGCCTGCTTCGCGGCGTGCGTCCCGCTTCCAGCCTTAAGACTCTCGGGGTACTCTGGAGGGGACCCGTTCGTACGACGCCTAACGCGCCTTCCCGCCCGTTTGCCGCTACCGTGGAGAGACGATGAACAGCACCGCCGAGGAACTTCGCATCAACGCAATCCGGTTTCTCGCGGTCGACGCGGTCCAGAAGGCAAATTCCGGACATCCGGGGTTGCCGCTGGGCGCCGCCGCCGCGGCGTACACCCTCTGGACGCGTCACCTGCGCTTCGATCCCAAGGACCCGAAGTGGTTCGACCGCGACCGCTTTGTGCTGAGCGCCGGTCACGGCTCCGCGCTGCTCTACGCGCTCTTGCATCTGACGGGCTACGACCTGACGCTGGATGACCTTAAGGCCTTTCGCCAGCTCGGAAGCCGCACGCCGGGACATCCCGAGTACCATCACACGGCGGGCGTCGAGGTGACGACCGGACCGCTCGGACAAGGGTTCGCCAATGGCGTCGGTCTGGCGATCGCTGAGGCCCATCTGGCCGCGATCTACAACACCCGCGAGCAGACGATCATCGACCACCACACCTACGTCCTCGCCGGTGACGGCGACTTGATGGAGGGCGTCTCCTCCGAGGCGGCCTCGATCGCCGGCACCTTCGCGCTGGGCAAGCTGATCGTGCTCTACGACGACAACAAGGTCTCGCTTGCGGGCCCGACCACCATCACATTCAACGAAGACGTGCGGGAGCGTTTCGAGGCCTACGGCTGGCAGACGATCGAAGTCGGTCCGGAAGAAGCGAATGACGTCGAGACGATCGACCGCGCGATTGCGCTGGCGAAGTCGGAGACGCTGCGGCCCACGCTCATCGCGATCCGCTCGACGATCGGCTACGGCTCGCCCGAAGCCGGCACGTTCAAGACGCACGGGGAGCCGCTCGGCAAGAACATGGAGGCGACCCGCGCCACGCTCCACTGGACCGAGCCGCCGTTCGTGACGCCCGAGGAACCGACGAAGTTCTTCCTCGAGGTCGGCGTCAAGGGCGCCACGCTGTCATCCGAGTGGAACGCTCGCTACGCGACCTGGAAGTCGGCCAACGCGCAGCTCGCCGCGCAATTCGAACGCGCGCGCGACGGCAAGCTTCCCGCCGATCTGCCGTGGCCGACGTTCAACGCCGAGAACGGCGCGGTCGCGACGCGCGATGCCGGCGGTACGGTGATGAATGCCATCGCCAAGGCGCTGCCGGAGCTGGTCGGCGGCTCCGCCGACCTCGATCCCTCGACGAAGACCTACCTCAAGGATCAGGGCGACTTCGAGCCCCCGACGCCGGCCGGCCGCAACATTCACTGGGGCGTGCGCGAGCACGCGATGGTCGCGGCGAGCAACGGCATCGCGCTGCACGGCGGCCTGTTGCCGTTCTCGTCGACCTTCTTCAACTTCCTCGATTACTGCAAGCCGGCGGTTCGCCTCGCAGCCCTCAACAAGATCCGCGAGATCTTC
>JBEKAU010000384.1:0-3575 GCA_050015755.1 Vulcanimicrobiaceae bacterium
ATGAAACCGTACATCTTCCAAGAGCGGAACGGTATTTACATCATCGATCTCGGCAAGACGCTGCAGATGCTCAACCACGTCTTCGACGCGGTCAAGCAGCTCTCGCGCGAAGGCCGAGTCATCCTCTTCGTCGGGACCAAGAAGCAGGCCCAGGACGTCGTCAAGGAAGAGGCCGAGCGCGCCGGGACGTTCTTCGTCAACCAGCGCTGGCTGGGCGGTACGCTGACCAACTTCGCGACCATCCAGAAGCGCATCTCGCGTTTGCGCGAGCTCGAAGGGATGCGCACGCAAGGCACCTTCGATCTGCTCCCCAAGAAAGAAGTCGCACGGCTGACCGACGAGCTGGAGAAGCTCGAGAAGTTCCTGGGCGGCATCAAGGACATGCACCGTCTGCCGGACGCGATCTTCATCGTCGACCCGAAGAAGGAACGCATCGCCGTCGCCGAGGCGAAGAAGCTGCACATCCCGATCATCGCCGTCATCGACACCAACTGCGATCCCGATGAGATCGACTACGCGGTGCCGGGGAACGACGACGCGATCCGCAGCGTTCGTTTGATGGTCTCGACGCTCGCCAACGCGATCATCGAGGGCAAGACCGAGACCGAATCGGCCTACGACGCCGCCGAGTACGACCAGCAGTACGCCGACGTCGCCCAGGGCGAGCCCGTCGAAGCCGGCGTCTAACCTTCAGCCTGACGAGAACGACGTGAACACCGCATACAAACCGACCGCAGACGAAATCAAGCGCCTGCGCGAAGACACGGGCGCCGGCATGTCCGACGTCCGCAACGCCCTCCTGTGGGCCGAAGGCGATCAGGAGAAGGCCAAGGCGCGCCTGGGCGAGCTCGGGCAATCGAAGGCCGAAAAGAAGAGCGCAGAGCGCACCGCCAACGAAGGTCTGGTGGGCTCGTACATCCACGCCGGCGGCAAGATCGGCGTGCTGGTCGAGATCAACTGCGAGACCGACTTCGTCGCCCGCAACGAGCGCTTCCGGGAACTCGTGCGCGACGTCGCGATGCACGTCGCGGCGATGTCGCCGCAGTACCTCGACCGCGAATCGGTACCGTCCGACGTGCTGGCCGAGGTCAAGGTCGAGCTCGAGAAGACCGTGCCGCCCGGCAAGCCGGCGAACGTGGTCGAGAAGATCCTCGAAGGCAAGCTCAACAAGTGGTACGAGGAGCACACGCTGCTCGAGCAACCGTTCGTCAAGGACGACGCGCAGACCATCGCGGAGCTGGTCAAGAGCGTCTCCGGCGTGCTCGGCGAGAAGATCGCCGTCCGGCGCTACGCCAAGTTCGTCCTCGGCGAGGACTGAGCCCCTGCAACGCCCGGCGTACGACCGCGTCCTGCTGAAACTATCGGGCGAGGCGTTCGCCGGAGCGGGTGGTTCCGTTGACGTCGACACGACGGTCGCGATGGCGCGCGAAGTCGCGGCCGTGCGCGAAGACGGCGTCTCGGTCGCGGTCGTCGTCGGCGGCGGCAACATCTGGCGCGGCAAGGCCCACGAAGCCGCCGGGATGGAGCGCGCGACCGCCGACTACATGGGGATGCTGGCGACGGTCATCAACGCGCTCGCGCTCCAGGACGCGCTCGAACGCATCGGCGTTCCCAGCCGTGTGCAGACCGCGATCGCGATGAACGCGATCGCGGAGCCGTACATCCGCCGCCGCGCCATGCGGCATCTGGAAAAAGGCCGCGTCGTGATCTTCGCGGCCGGCACCGGCAACCCGTATTTCACCACCGATACGACGGCCGCGCTGCGCGCAGTCGAGGTCGGCGCGCAGGCGATCCTCAAGGCCACCAAGGTCGACGGCGTCTACAGCGCCGATCCGTTCAAGGATCCCTCGGCGACGAAGTTCGTCCACCTGGATTATCTGCGCGTGCTCGAGCTGGGTCTGGAAGTGATGGACTCCACCGCGCTCACGCTGTGCATGGACAACGGGTTGCCGATCATCGTGTTCGACATGAACGCGCCCGGCAACATCCGCCGCGTCGTGATGGGTGAGGCGATCGGCACCACCGTCGGACGCAGTGGAGCGCGCAACGGCACCGAAGGAGTCACGCATGCTTGAGGACGTCTACCGCGACACCGAGTCGAAGATGACCAAGGCGCTCGAGGCCACCCGCAGCGACTTCGCCTCCATTCGCACCGGGCGGGCCTCGCCGGCGCTGCTCGACCGCCTGCAGGTCGAGGCGTACGGCCAAGCCGCGCCGCTCAAGCAAGTCGCCAGCGTGAACTCCCCCGATGGCCGCTCGCTGGTGGTGACCGCGTACGACAAGAGCACCGTCGGCGCGATCCGCAAAGCGATCGAGACCAGCGACCTCGGGCTCAATCCGAACGTCGACGGTGCGTCGATCCGCCTCTCGTTCCCGCCGCTGACCGAAGACCGCCGCAAAGACCTCGTCAAGCTGATCAAAAAGAAGTCCGAAGAGCACAAGGTCGCGGTTCGCAACATCCGCCACAAGGCGATCGACGACGTCAAGGCGCTGGCCAAGGACGGGACGATCACCGACGACCAGATCAAGCGTGGCCAGGACCAGGTCCAGAAGCTGACCGACAAATACACCAAGCAGATCGACGACCTGGTGGCCGGCAAGGAAAAGGAGATCCTGGAGGTTTAGGGGTTCGGTTCGGCCACGGAAGTCGCGACGTGCACCTCGAAGCCCTCACGATGCTCCCGTGGACGCAGGCTCGCGCTGCGCTCGGAGACCGCCCCCTTCGCCTTCGGGTCGTCGCCCCGCCGTATCCGGCGCTGGGCGTGGGCGTGCTGCGGCTCCTGCGCATCCGCCCACTGAGCGGCGCGCACGACGGCGCGTTCGAGTTGGCCGTCGGCTACGACGGGTACGAGCGCCTCTGATGGCCACGCTCTTGCGGCCGCCGCGCGGCGTGACCCTCGACCCGGCGTGCATGCCCGCCCACATCGCGATCATCATGGACGGCAACCGGCGCTGGGCGCGGCAACGCCGTCTCCCGGTGATCGAAGGCCACCGCCGCGGGATGGTCGCGTTGCGCGAAGTGACGCGCGCCGCCAGCGATTGGGGCATCCGGATGCTGACCGTCTACGGCTTCTCGACCGAGAACTGGAAGCGCGAGGCGACCGAGATCTCGCTCTTGCTCGACCTGAGCGTCTTCTTCGCGCAGAACGAATTCGCCGAGCTTTCGCGCAACGGCGTGCGGGTCAATCTGATCGGGCGCTGGGAACAATTTCCGCAAGCCTCGCGCGAAGCGCTCGAGAAACTCGCCGCCGGCACCGCCGCCAACCCCGGTCTGGTGCTGAACTTGGCGGTGAACTACAGCGCGCGCAGCGAACTGCGCGACGCGCTGCGGCGGATGATGTCCGACGTGCGTGCGGGCACGCTCGCGCCCGACGCGATCGAAGAAGAGACGCTCGCCTCGTACCTGACGACGGCGGGGATGCCCGATCCGGATCTGGTGATCCGGCCCGGCGGCGAGTCGCGGCTCTCGAACTTCTTGCTGTATCAGGTCGCGCACGCCGAGCTGGTGCTGCGCGATCTCTATTGGCCCGATTTCGGTCGCGACGAGCTGGCCGACGCGATCGCGGAATTTCAAC
>JBEKAU010000385.1:0-3567 GCA_050015755.1 Vulcanimicrobiaceae bacterium
CGTGTTGACGGCGCTGACCGTCGGCACGATCACGCACGCATCGGCGACTTGTGCGGTGTAGCCGCCGTCGCGCCCGACCACGCCGGTGACGGTGGCACCGACTTCCTTGGCGTAGCGCAGTGCGTTCACCAGGTTCGGCGAGACGTTGCGGGCCAGATCGCCGCCGCCGACCGAGAAGATCAGCAAACCGTCTTCGGCGCGCAGGCGGCTGGTGCGCAGCCAGGCCTCGAAGACCGACGCCCAGCCGTCGTCGTTGGTGCGCGCCGTCAGCTCGGCGACGTTGTCGGTCGGTGCGTAGGCTTCGAAGCCGCAGATCTTGCGGAAATCGTTGACGGCGTGCGAGGCGTTGGCGGCGCTCCCGCCCACCCCGAGGATGAAGAGCCGGCCGCCGCGCCCGCGGACGTCCGCCAGCCGGGCGACCACGCCTTCGATCGCCTCCACGTCGAGCGTGCGCAGCACCTCGGCGGCTTCGGCGAGGTGCTGTGCGCTGTAGGACGTCGTGGTATCGATCACGGCGTCGAGAGTTCGTGGCCGTGCCGGGCGGCTCTTGCCTCGGTGCGTGCGGGCGGGCGGAGGTCCGACCGTGCGGTTGATCCGAAAGCGGTCGGCGGATGCGCGCTCTGCTTCTCGCCGCCGGCGTCGGCAACCGGCTGCGGCCGTATACCGACGATCGGCCCAAGCCGATGCTCCCGATCGCCGGCCGGCCGATCCTGGGCGTCAACCTCGCGATGTTGGCGGCCGCGGGCTTCGACGAGGTCGCGGTCAACCTCCACTATCTGCCCGAGGTTGTCCGCCACTACGTTGGGGACGGCTCGGCCTGGGGACTGCGGGTGCGCTACAGCATGGAGCACGAGCTCCTGGGGACCGCCGGCGCGCTGGCTCCGCTGGCCGACTGGCTGCAGGGCGACACCTTCGCGATCGTGTTCGGCGACAACGTCAACGCGCTCGACCTCGGTGCGTTGGTCCGCCGTCACCGCGCGCGCGGCGCCGTCGCGAGCATCGCCCTGTGGGAGCGCGAAGACGTCGCACACAGCGGCGTTGCCGAGTTGGCGCCCGACGATCGTATCCTGCGCTTCATCGAGAAACCGCAGCCGGGCGAGACCACCTCGCGCTGGGTCAACGCCGGCGTCGTCGTCGCCGAGCCGGCGCTGCTCGCGCTGGTGCCGCGCGATCGCCCCTCGGACCTGGGGCGCGAGATCTTGCCCGCGCTGATCGCACGCGGCGATCTGCTGCTCGGCGAACGCATGGCGGGCGGCCACTGGTGGTTCGACCGCGTGGAGGACTACGAGCGCGCGCGCACCGACCCACGGCTGCAGGCGGTCGTGGATCGCGCGGGGTAGCGGTGCGGCTCTTCGTCGGGCTCGACTACTTCGGTGCCGGCAACATGGGCGACGACCTCATGCTGGCCGGATTCTTGCACGTGCTCGCCACGCAGGCTCCGCAGGCCGACGTCACGATCTGCACGCCGCACGACATCGCGAGCCAGCGCTTGCGGTTTCCCAGCGTGCGCTGGCTGGCCGGCGATGAGTCGACCCGCGAGTCGGCTGCGCGCGAGGCGGACGTCTGGCTCGGTTTGGGCGATACCCCGTTCCAGCTCGACAGCGGCCCCTCGTCGCTCGACCTGCTCATGCGCGAATGCGAACGCTGCGCACGGTTGGGACTGCCGATGGTGTTTCTCGGCGCCGGGTGCGAGTCGGCCGCGGCGGCGGACGACCCGCGTACGCAGCACGTTCTGGCCCATGCCGCGCGCGTCTGGACTCGCGACGCACGCTCCGCCGAGCTGCTCGCTGCGCATGCCCCGCGCGATCTGGTCGTGACCGGCGCCGATCTCGCGCACGCGTATCTGGGGTCCGTCACGCCGCCGGCAACGGAGCCCGGCATTTTCGGGCTGCTGCTGGCGTTCGAGCGGGCGGGGACGCTCGACGTGGACGCGGTCGAGGGCGTGGTGGCCGCGCGGGCGGCGCTCACGACGCGCTGGCTCGTGCAAGAGGCGCGCAGCTTTCCGTTCACCGAGCGCTTCCTCTACGCGATGCTCTCCGGGGCGGTGCGTGCCGGCGTCTCGTCGACCGCTCTCGACTATGCACGCGATTCCCTGGCGACGTACCTCGCGGCGTATGGGGCGCCCGAGACGGTCGTCAGCTCCCGCTATCACGGGACGCTCGTCGCGGCCTGGCACGGTGCTCGCGTCGCCGTGGTCGCGCGCAGCGGGAAGCTGCTCGGCGCCGCGGACGATCTCGATCTTCCGTCGGCGGAGCGCGTCACTGACGCGGGCACCCTGGAACGCCTGATCGACGAAGCACATCCGGTCGACGTCTCACGTTTGCGTGCCTTGCACGAGCGTGCCCTCGCTATGTGCAAAGCCTTTTTTGCAGGGGCGCGTGACGCGGCGGAGGGGCGTCTTCACGGTTCCCGAACCTTTGGGGACGTCGTCTGCGAGGTCCCGCGAACCGTGAACGAAACGTTGGTCACTGCGTCCCCTGCGCCCTCGGAAACAGCGCCGTGGGACCAGCGCGAGCTGGAGCACATCCGCCAGGCGATCTTCGGCGCGCCACTGCGCACCGAGCCTTCGGAGTATGAGTACGTCGAGGGATTCTTCTCCGACGCTGTCTACGCCGAGATCTTGCGACAGTTTCCGACCGATCCCGAAGCGTTCCGTCGTTGGCGCAATCCCGGCGATTCGGCGGTGCGCTTCGCGAACTACTCGCAGCGCCAGGAGATCTCGATGCCGGACGACGCCGACCGGCTTCCCACTGAACAGCGTGACTTCTGGCTCGGAATGTGGAACCTCCTCTGCGGCCCGGCGTTCGCGCGGGTGCTGTTCGCGCGCTTTGGCGACTATGTACGCCGTCGCTTCGGTGACGCGGTGGATGACCCGTCGTTCATCGACGAACGTGTGCGCGGCACGATGATCCTCAACCAGCACGATGCCGACTACTTCCTGGGGCCCCACACCGACCGCGGAGAGAAGCTTTTCACCTGCGTGTTCTACTTTCCCGAGCGCGAGGGTCTCGAACATCTCGGGACGACGCTCTACGAGCCGCTAGATGCTGGATTCACCTGCCCCGGGACGGCGCATCACGATCCGGCGCGCTTCCGCCGCGGCGAGACGATGCCGTACCGGGCGAATTCGGCTCTCGTGTTCGCGCGTACCGACGTCATGTTCCATGGCGTCCATCCCTTGACTGCAGAGGAGCTGCAGGACAGCCGTCGGCGCGGCATCCAGATGCAGTTCTACGTGCGCAACGAGCGACGCCCTGAGGAGTGCAAGATCACACTCGACGTCCCGATGCCCGAGCAGATGCGCGCAGGCACTGGCGACAGCATCGCGTATCGCCTCACCAACCGCGCCGCCGTCGAGTTGGCGTCCAGCGCGCCATACACCACGCAGCTCGGATATCGCTGGTTCGACGCGCAGGGCCGAGCGGTCGATGCCGAGAGTGGCGTGGGCACGCCCTTGCCGGGAGCATTGGCGCCTGGGGAGACGCGCGCCGGCTTCATCCGCATCGTCGCGCCGAGCGAGCCGGGTCGCTACCAACTGCGCGTATCGGCCGTGCAGGCGAACGTCGC
>JBEKAU010000386.1:0-3564 GCA_050015755.1 Vulcanimicrobiaceae bacterium
ATGAGGCGTCCCACCGTCGCGCAGGCCGGTTGGTATGCGATGCGTTCGAACACATAGAACCAGGCCGGCACGCACGATTCGACGATGACGACACGGCCATCCGGCTTGACGACCCGGGCGCACTCTGCGATCGATTTGCGGACGTTGAGCAGGGTCTCCGCGACCGTTCCTCCGGTCAGATGATGGAGGAGCATGGACATGAAGACCGTGTCGAAGGAGCCGTCGTCGAACGGCAGGTCGAGTGCGCTGCCTCGCACGTACTCGATATTCGGCGCTTGGACCGGCGCGGTTTTTCCGTCGAGGAAAAGGTCGAGCGCCGTCAGCTTGCGCGCCTTGGTGACGTCGTAGTCGAAGACGCCGCCGTTCCCGATGTCGAGTAGCAGGCCGGGATCGCCGAGCCGGTGGTCCGTCTCCTTGCGGAGGCGTCGATACGTATCGAGCGTCGACACGTTCTGCGCGTACTCGGCGTTGTGGTCGAACCAGAGGGCGTTCTTCGAGGCGCTTCCCTCGGACTGACCTTGCCCGTCCGTGTCGATCATACCGTCTCCGTCTGCTCGCCAACGCCCAGGACGGCGTCCCGAAGGTAGTCGATCGATCGTCGCAGGCCTTCGTCCAGATCGACACGCGGACGCCAGCCCATCGCCCGGGCTTTGCTGATGTCCGCCCATGTCGTTTGCGCTTCACCGGCGAGGTCGTCTCGGTGCTCCGGCGTCAAGTCGGATGCCAACAGTCGCGCGACGGCGCGGAAGATGTCGTTGACCGAGTAGGGCGTCCCGAACCCGAGGTTATACGTCTGTCCGATGGTGCGCGACTCGGTCAGGCAGAGTTCGTGGAAGTCGTTGACGTCGTCCACGTAGATGAAGTCGCGACGCTTTTCGCCGGTGCCGTAGATAACGGGGCGTTCGCCGCGGAGGAGCTTGATGATGAAGGCGCTCATGACGGGCGGGATCGTCCGGCGATAGTCTTGCCGCGGACCGTAGACGCCGAAGTAACGGAGTGCTGTGAGCTGCATCCCGTGGAAGCGTTCGTACGCATCGGCGAACTGCATGCCCGCCTGCTTGCTGACGGCGTAAAAGGTGCGCGGCGCCATCTCGCTCTCGGGGGTCGGGAGCACGGATGAACCTTCGTACACGGCCGACGACTCCGCGTAGATGACGCGTCGCACGCCGGTGCGGGATGCCGCCCCGAAGACGTTCGCCGTTCCGCGAACGTTGATGTCCGCCGTCTCGACCGGATCGAGCTGGCAATCGGCGATGCAATTCTTGGCGGCGAGATGGAAGATCGCATCGGCGCCGACGAGGTGGCGCTCGAGCTCGGCGTCGCGGATGTCGACACGGCGAAAGTCGACGCCATGCGGGATCTGCTCGGCGACGCCATACGAAAGGTTGTCGATACCGACGACCGTGTGTCCGGACCGCAGCAGCCGGTCAGCGAGGTTGCTGCCGATGAAGCCGGCGACGCCGGTGACGGCGATCCTCACGGCTCGCGCTCGACGACCGGGAGCGGCGCCTGCTGGCGCTTTTGCAAAAGTCCCAGTCGAATCACGGCCAGCTCACGCAAGATGCGTCCCGTGCCGCGCATCGGGTTGAAGCGCGTATCCGCGTCGTTGCGCCAGATCACCGGAAACTCCAAGATCGCGAATTTCTCCGCCAGCGCGCGCAAGATGATCTCCGTGTCGAACATGAAGCCGTCGGTGAAGGCCGCGCCGTAGAGCCGCCGCGCGACTTCGCGCCGATACGCCTTGAAGCCGCACTGCGTGTCCGAGATGTAGAACGGTATTCCCATCAAGGTGTGGATGATAACGCCGAAGACTTGCGACCCGATCTGCCGATACAGGGGCTGCGCGACCTTTACGCTGCCGCGCATGCGGCGCGAGCCGATCGCGACGTCGCACATGCGCATGTCGAGCATCGCGAGGGCGATCTTGGCAATGTCGTACGGCACGCACAGACCGGCGTCGGCGAAGAGAATGTTCTTTCCGGTCGCGCGGAGGATGCCGTATCGAAGTGCGTGCCCCTTGCCCCGATTGGGTGTGTAGCTCAGAACGCGCAGGTTCGGATAGGTCTCGGTCAGCTTCCGTGCCCGAGCCGCCGTCTCGTCCGGGGAACCGTCGTCGACGACGAGCACTTCCCCGGAGAGATTTTCGCGGCGGATGAATTCGAACGCTGCGTGGATGTCGATTTCGATCTTTGCTTCTTCATTGTACGCCGGGATCACGATACTTAGGTCGTGATCCACGCCGCTCTCGAGCGTGCTCATTTCGACGCCTTCCGAAGTCGGGTGAGCGTGCCCAGGATGCCGGCGCCGAACGTGAGGTACCGATGCGCGAAGAAGCTCGCCGGCAACACGACGAGAACGGCGACGAGGCGCGCGAGGAGCGGCGGCATGTGATGGGCCACGCAGATGCCGACGATGAGGAGCGTCGCCAGCCACTGTGCGGCGATGATGACGGCGTACGTGCCGGCCTGCTGGTGCAGAGCGCGCTCAAAACTGCGAAAATTGAAGTACTTGTTCAGCGTAAAATGAGCGACCGCACCCGTGAAGTACGAGAGCGTCGATGCCGCGAGCGCCGGAAGTCCGCGAACGATCGCGACCTGGAATACGCCGAAGTCCAACGCGAAAACGGTGGTGCCGATCGCGGCGTACGTGAAGAGCAGCCGCTGCGTGACGCGGTCCTTGAGGACGCGCTTCAGCACGTCACCGGCCGCGGGCAGGTTGATCCTCCCCGCCATCGAGGGTGATGCGTGACGGTATTCGCGTTGCGATCACGCGACAGCTCCGAGAAGCGCCATGAGGAACGTGGTGGGTTCTGGAAGCCCCTCGTTGAGCCCCTCTGGCCGGACGGAGCTTCGCGGCCCTAGGCGAAAACGGGCGGCATGACAACGGCTGCGAATGCCGGCTACAGCGGTGCGGACCACGCCTTCCGCGAGAATGACCCGTACGCGCGGGCCAAGTACGACTTGACGTTGCGCTGGCTCGAGCCGCGCGCGCATCCCGGAGACACCCTCTACACCGTGGGCGTCGGGAGCGGCTACTTCAACCACCTGGCCGTCTCGCGCGGCCTGCAGGTCGTCGGCTGCGAGCCCGACCCCGTCGCCTTTGATGCCGCGCAGGCATCCGCGCCCCCCGGCTGCGAGCTGTATGCGTGCGGCCTCGAAGCATTCGCACGCGACCGAGCGGCCGCCCGATTCGTCGTCATGCACGACGTCCTCGAGCACATCGAAGACGACGAAGCCGCGGTCAGCCAACTGCGGGGTTTGGTCGCCGACGGCGGGACCGTCGTTCTGAGCGTCCCGGCGCTGATGTCGCTGTTCGGCCGTCATGACGAAGAGCTGGGGCACTTCCGGCGATACACCGCGCGCTCGCTGCGGCGCGTCCTCGAACCGCGCTTCCACATCGCCCATCTCCAATGGTACGGGATGGCGAGTATCCCGATCGCCTGGTACTTCTCGCGGTGGCGACGGATGCCGTACCCGCTGGGCGCGGCGCGGTCGCCACTCGGCGCGGCGTACGGCGCGGTATGTGCGCTCGAGGCGCGCGTCCCCGAGCCGATCGGGACCTCGC
>JBEKAU010000387.1:0-3554 GCA_050015755.1 Vulcanimicrobiaceae bacterium
GACGACGACCGATCCGGGGACCCGCGCGCATCTCGCCGACCTCTTGGTCCGGGTCCGCGGCGTGTTGCACGCGACGAACGTCCGTCAGATCTAGCCGGCACACAGGTGCAGGTCCGGTTCCTCGAGGCGGCGGACGCCGCCGCGCTGCGCGCGCGGCACGCCGGACTCGACGACGCCCAGGCCGCCCGCCTCGCGGCGGCGGTCGATGCGCGCCTGCTCGCGCTCGCAGTGCCGCCGTCGGTCGCTGCCCGCGGCGCGCTGCAGGACGCGGGCGCGGTCGTCGCCGACGACGGCGCGACCACGCTGATCGCCGCAACGCGCGCGCAGCTGCTCGCCGCGCGCGACCACGCGCCCGCCGAGATCGACGCGCTGCTGGCGGCGCTCGATCGGGCGCACGCGACCCCGCCGTCTCTGCGCTTACGCGAGCGCACGCTCGACCTGCGTGACGAGGCGCGGGTGATGGGGATCGTCAACGTCACCCCCGATTCGTTCTACGAGCGGGTCGACGGTGCGCCTGCGGCGCTCGCGAAGGCACGCGCGATCGCCGCCGACGGCGGCGCGCTGGTCGACGTCGGCGGCCAATCGTATGCGCACTGGAACCGCCGCGTGAGCGCCGAGGAGGAACGCGAGCGCGTCGTCCCCGCCGTGCAGGCGATCGTCGCCGACGGGCTCGAGCTCGCGATCTCGATCGACACCTTCAAGGCCGGCGTCGCCGACGCCGCGCTCGCCGCCGGCGCGCACCTGATCAACGACTGCAGCGGTCTTTTCGATCCCGATCTCGCCCCGGTCGTCGCGCAGCACGGCGCGGCGCTGGTCGTCATGCACTTGCGCGGCGAGCTCAACCTGCGCACGCCCGAGCGCTACGTCTACCGCGATGCGCTGGCCGAGATCGTCGAGTTCCTCTACGAGCGCACCGAGCGCGCCCTGGCGGCCGGCGTCGCGCGTGACGCGATCGCGATCGATCCGGGCCTCGAGTTCGGCAAGGAGCCGGCGACCGATCTCGAGATCCTCGAGCGGTTCGGCGAGCTGCGCGCGCTCGGCTATCCGATCCTGTTCGCGAGCTCGCGCAAGAGCTTCATCGGCCGCATCTTCGGCCGGCCCGCCAAGGAGCTGCTGGTGCCCTCGCTCGCGACCGCGGCGATCGGGATCGCAGCCGGCGCCCGCGTACTGCGGGTCCACGACGTCGCCGAGACCGTGCAGCTGGCGCGGATGATGGCGGCCGTCGCGCCCGAGCGGCGCGCGGCGTTGGCGATCGCGGCGGCGATGCCGGGGACGCCCGCGGCGGGCAACCCGCCCGGCACGCCGGCGGTCTCACCCTAGGCATGCACACCGTCTACGTCGGCCTGGGTTCGAACCTGGGCGACCGCCAAGGGACGATCCTGACCGCGCTCCAGCGCCTGCGTCGCGATGCGCGCGTCGAGGCGGTCTCCGCGTTCTACGAGACGCCGCCGGCCGGCGGCGTCGCCGGCCCGGCGTTCCTCAACGTGGCCGCGCGGTTGACCACCGCGCTCGACCCGGTCGCCTTCGAGACGTTCGTGCGCGGCATCGAAACAGCGATCGGCCGCCAGACGCACACCCCGCTCGACGCCCGTCCGATCGACGTCGACATCTTGCTGATCGATGACCGCGTCGCCGATTACGGCCGCTTCGAGGTGCCGCACCCGTATCTGGCCGAACGCGCCTTCAACCTCGTCCCACTGGCCGAGATCGCGCCCGACCTAGTCGAGCCGCGCAGCGGCAAGACGATCGCGCAACTCGCCGCCGCGGTGCCGCAGGCCGGGATCGCACGCAAGACCCGCGCGATCCACTTCGTCGCCAACCGCCAAGAAGAAGCGCCCGACGTGCGCCTCTCGCTCAACCGGGTCGGCGTCTCGTCGGTCAAGCACCAGATCCGGCTGCAAGTCGGCGGTCGCGAGCGGCTGTTCCTGGGCGAGTTCACGATGGTCGCCGACCTGGCGCCCGACAAGGCCGGCGTCCACATGTCGCGCTTCTCCGAACTGCTCGAGGCGGCGACACTCGACGTGCTCGCGCGCGACGACCAGCCCGCGCGGGTCGAAGATCTCGTCGAGCGGATCGCCGGCGAGATCGTCCGTTCGCAAGGCGCGCTGCGCGCCGACGTGCGGCTGCGCGCCGAGTTCGGCCTCGAGCGCTGGACACCGGTCAGCGGCAAACGCACCGAAGAAGTCTATACGCTGATCGGCATCGCGCACGCCGACGCGCACAACACGCGCCGCATCGTCGGGGTCGAAGCCGAGGGGATGACGGCCTGTCCGTGCGCGCAGTTGATGGTGCGCGAGCACAGTCTGCGCGAGCTGATCGACGCCGGCTTCAGCGAAGCCGACGCGTCGCGCGCGCTCGACGCACTGCCGGTCGCAACCCACAACCAGCGCGGCCGCGGCGGCGTCTACCTGGGCGCCGAGCTGCCGTACGCCGATGAGATCCGCGCCGAGGATCTGGTCGAGATCGTCGAGTCGTCGATGTCGAGCGAGACGTACGACCTGCTCAAGCGCCCGGACGAGTTCTTCGTGGTCAACAAGGCGCACCACAACCCGAAGTTCGTCGAAGACGTCGTGCGCGGTATCCTCGCGCGGGTGCTCGACGTCTACGCCGACTTCCCCGACGGCACGTACGTCTCGGCGAACCAGATCAACTACGAGTCGATCCACAAGCACGACGCGTTCGCGGAAGCGTTCGGCCTGTTGGGCGAATTCCGCCGCGAACTGCGCGAGGGAACCCACGTCGACCGCAAAACCGACCTCGCCACCTGGCTCGGTACCCGTCCCTCCCCGGTCACCTCACTCTGACCGAACTCGAGTTCTGGGCGTCGCCCGAACCGACTATCGCCCGGGTCGACGCGAGCCGCGTCGTCGATCAGCTTGCACGCACCGGGCACGACGGGCGCGACGGCGACGTCGGGCTGCTGGCGAGCCTCGGCGTGAGCGCATCGCGCACGCCCATCCTCTGGGAACGTTGCGCGCCCGATGATCCGACGCGGATCGACCTGCAGTGGGCGGCGCGACGGCTGACGGCCCTGCGTGACGCGGGCGTCGAGCCGATCGTCACCCTGCTGCACCACGGAAGCGGGCCAACCTATACGGATCTGCTCGACCCGCGCTTTCCCGGCCTGTTCGCCGACTATGCCGAGGCGGTCGCGCGCGCATTCCCGTGGGTACGGCGGTGGACACCGATCAACGAACCGCTCACGACGTCGCGCTTCTCGACCCTCTACGGCGTCTGGTATCCGAACTTGCGCGACGATCGCGCGTTCGGGCGCGCAATGCTGCACCAGACGCTCGCGCAACAGCAGGCCATGGCGCGTATCCGTGCGATCGTTCCCGACGCGCAACTCGTGCTGACCGAAGACTTGCAACGTTTCACCGCCGCGGACGACGACGTACGCCGTTACGTCGACTTCCTGCGCGAGCGGATGTACCTGAGCGTGGAGCTGCTCGCCGGGCGCGTCGACCGGACGCACCCGCTGCACGAGTTTCTGCGCGAACCGTGCGGCCTGACCAATGCGGAACTCGACGCGATGCGCGTCGGCGCAGCCGCCC
>JBEKAU010000388.1:0-5516 GCA_050015755.1 Vulcanimicrobiaceae bacterium
AAGTCGTCGTCGTGCGCGACACGCTCGCGCCGGTCGTCTCGACCTGGATGAACTATCTCGCCGGGGCCGACGACGAGTCGGTGACCGGGACGGCGCACGCGCAGGAGCACATGCTCTTCCGCGGCAGCCAAACGATCGGTGCCTCGCAGTTCGCGCAGACGATGGCGGTCACCGGCGGCACGTTCAACGCCGACACGGAAAACGAGATCACCCAGTTCTTCTTCGAGGTCCCGGTCCAGGATTTCGACATCGCACTGCACCTGGAGCGCTCGCGCGCAACCGGGGTGCTCGACGCGCAGAGCGGCTGGAACCAGGAGCGCGGCGCGATCACGCAAGAGGTCACCCGCGACAACTCGAGCGCCAGCTACCGGCTCTACACGAAGGCGATCGAACACGTGCTGGCCGGCACGCCGTATGCCGACACGGGGCTGGGCACGGTCACGAGCTTCAAACAACTGCAGGCGCCCGACCTCAAACGCTTTTACGACACCTGGTATCACCCCAACAACGCGATCTACGTGATCGCCGGCGACGTCGATCCACAAGCGACGATCGCGAAAGTGAAGGCGCTCTGGGCCGACGATCCGTCGGTCGCGGTGCCCGCGCAGCCGGCGGTCAACCTGCAGCCGCTCACCCCGGTCACGCTGCGCGACAACAGCTCCGATCCGATCACGCTGGCGTTCGTCGCCTATCGCGTGCCGGGCTACGACGATCCCGATTACTTCGCGTCCGAGATCCTCTCCGACGTGCTGAACAGCCCGCGCGGCGCGCTCTACGATCTCCAGGTTACCGGGAAAGCGCTGCAAACGTTCGCGCAGGGGCAGACGTATCCGAAAGCCGGTATCTCGCTGGTCGGTGCGGCGGTGCCGGTGACGACGAAGGGCGATGACGCCGTCGCCGAAGTCGAAGCGGTGATCGATCAGTACAAGAAGAGCGGCGTTCCGCCCGAACTGGTGGCGGTCGCCAAGCAGCGCGAGCTCGCGCAAGCCCAGTTCGCGGTCAATTCGATCAGCGGCCTGGCCTCGACGTGGAGCTCGACGCTCGCCGTCGAGCACCGGACGCCCGACGACGATCTCGCCGGCCTCTCGAAGGTCACGGTCGACGACGTCAACCGCGTCTTGCGTGCGGACTACGACAACACCACCGCGACGGTCGCAATCTCGACGCCGAAGGAGGCCGCCGGCTCGGCGTTCGGCAGCCGCGAGGGCGAGAACAACACCGTCGTGCCGAACCCGAACACGCCGTTGCCCGCGTTCGCCAAGGACGTCCTCGCGCACCTGAGCGTGGCGCCCGCGACGGTGACGCCCACGCAGACGACGCTCTCGAACGGGATCGATCTCGTCGTCGTTCCCTCGCACATCTCGCACACGGTCGTGCTGCGCGGCCAAGTCCTGCACAACTCCGGCGTGCAAGACCCGCCCGGCCTGGACGGGATCGACGACATCACCGGCAACCTCTTCGAGTTCGGCACCCAGACCGACGACCGGATCGCCTATCAGACGAAGCTCGATGCGATCGCCGCCGACGTGTCGGCCGGCCCGACCTTCGGGCTGGACGTCCTCTCGTCGGATTTCGACCGCGGCGTGCAACTGCTGGCCGACGATGAGCTGCACCCACGCTTTCCGGCCGATGCGTTCGCGATCGTCAAGCAGCAGGTCGTCGGCGAGCTGACCGGGACCGTCAACAGCCCCGCATATCACGCTCAGGTCGCGCTCAACGATGCGCTCTACCCGACTTCGGCGATTGGCACGCGAGCGGGCCGCGGCCGAACGTCTTTCCGCCGGCGATCAAACCGAATCGCAGCGCCAACGCGTACGTGCCGGCCACCGGCCGCATCCAGGCCGACGTCACGCTGGGCGAGATGCTGCCCATGACCTATCGCGACCCCGACCTGCCGCTCTTGCAGCTCGCCAACACCGTCCTGACCGGCGGTTTCTACGCCTCGCTGCTCTACCACGATCTACGCGAGATCCACGGCTACGCGTACACCGTCGACTCGACGCTGCTGCCGGGCCGCAACCGCAGCCGCTTCACGATCAGCTACGGGGCCGATCCGCAGAACGTCGCGCCGGCCGCCCGCCGGGTCGTCGCCGACCTGACCTCACTGCAACGGCATCCGCTCGACGCCGGCCGCCTGCTGCGCGCGAAGGCGCTGGAGGACCTCGTCGAGGTGGTCCAGGGACCGGCCGGCGGCCATTGAGCACATCCGGGTAAGGCCCCTTACCGTTCTTTCATGGCGGGAGTGCTAGAATGAACGAGATGAGCGACGCCAACAAGGTCTGGTACCTGCGCCAGAACCGGCTGTTCGCGGACACCGGCGAAAACGGCGTCGCGGAGGCCGAGCACATCTTCACGATGTGCGAGATGGACCGCGGGACGCGCGTCTTTGAGCTCGGCGACACCAGTCGCATCGTCTATTTCATCAAGCGCGGTTCGGTGCGGATCGCGCGGCTGACCGAGGACGGCAAGGACGTGACCGTCGCGCTGCTCGGCCCGGGTGATCTGTTCGGCGAAGAGGTGCTCTTCGGCGATCAGCCGCGCACCACGATCGCGATCGTCATGGAAGATTCGCTGCTCTGCACGTCGCGTGCGGACGACGTGTTCGCGCTGCTGACCCGCGACCCGGCCCTCGCATTGAATGTGGCGCGGCTGCTCAGCGACAAGCTCGACGCGGCACGCTCGACCATGGAAGACCTGGCCTACGCCCGGGTCGCCGATCGCATCGAGCACCTCTACCGGAAGCTCGCGGCCGAGCACGGCGTGCCGGTGCCGGGCGGCACCAAGGTTGCGATGCGACTGACCCACGCCGACGTCGCCTCGCTGGTGGGCAGCACCCGCGAGACCGTCAGCGTCGAGATCGCCAAGCTCGTCGAGGCCGGGCGGCTGCGCCAATCCGGCCGTTCCATCGTCGTTCCACAGGAGGTGCCGGTATGATCGCCCTGATTGGTCCACTGCTCGCCGCGACGCTCTCGCTCACCACGGTCACCCAGTACGGGACGTGGGCCAACGTCGGGGCCGCGCCGCCCACCGAGGGCCGCGTCACGATCGTCGACGTCTTTGCCTTCTCGTGCATCAACTGCATCCACATCACTCCGGAGCTGCAAAAGCTGCGCGGGGAGTATACACCCGACCAGCTGACGATCATCGGCGTCCACACGCCGGAGCTGCCGGAAGAGCGCGTGCACCCCAGCTTGATGGCCGCGATGAAGAAGGAAGGCATCACCTGGCCGGTCGTCTACGACGACGATTCGCGCATTTGGAACGCCTACGACGTCACCGCGTGGCCGACGCAGCTGATCTTCGATAAGCACGGCCGGATGCGCATGCGCA
Organism: Vulcanimicrobiaceae bacterium; assembly: GCA_050015755.1. Lineage (GTDB taxonomy): Bacteria > Vulcanimicrobiota > Vulcanimicrobiia > Vulcanimicrobiales > Vulcanimicrobiaceae > Vulcanimicrobium. Next base: position 3,331 of record JBEKAU010000388.1, read on the forward strand.
TCGTCGGCGAGGGCTTCGACGCGGACGTCGAGCGCTACGTGCGCATGCTCGTCGCGGAGACGTAGTGCCGGGCGAGAAAGTCTATCGGCACGCCGTTGCTGCGCGCTTCGCGCACTGGCTGTGGGCACTCGCGATCCTGGTGCTGGTGATGAGCGGCTTGCAGATCTTCAACGCTGCGCCGTATCTGGATGCGTCCGACAAGAGTGACGTCAGCCATCGCGTGCTGTGGTTCCGCGCGCAACTGGTCGACGGCAAGCCGCAAGGGACGACGACGGTCTTCGGCCACAGCTTCGTCACGACCAACGTCTTGGGCTACACCGACGACGGCGCCCGCAGTGAGGCGGCACGGGCCTTTCCGGGCTGGATGACGCTGCCGGGCGAACAGGACCTGGCCGACGGGCGGCTGTGGCATTTCTTCTTCGGTTGGATGCTGGTGCTCGCGATGGCGGTGTACCTGATCAGCGCGGTCGCGCGCGGTTCGCTGCGCGAATTGATCCTGCGCCCCTCGGATCTGCCGAAGCTCTGGCCGATGCAGCTCTACTATTTGCGGTTGCGCAAAGAGCCGCCGCCGCACGGCACCTACAACCCGCTGCAGAAAGCGACCTACACGCTCGTCCTATTCGGGCTCTTCCCGCTGGTCGTGGTGACGGGGATCGCCCTCTCGCCGGGCGCCGACTCGGCGCTGCCATGGCTCACGCCGCTCTTCGGCGGGCGCCAATTCGCGCGGCTGTGGCACTTCGTCTTCATGGGTATCCTGGTCGCCTACACGTTCGGGCACCTGGTGCTCGTCGTGACGACCGGTGCGTGGAACAACGTGCGCTCGATGATCACCGGCTGGTTCGTGCTGGGCAGTCACGACGGGGTCGGACCGTGAAGCGCACGCTCTTTCTCGCGAGTTCGCTCGCCTCGCTGGGGCTCGCCGGCTGCAGCAGCGTCAAGGACGCGCTGACGCAAGGCCCGCTGCGTACCGTGCTCGGCAGCGCGCAGCGTCTGGATTTGACGGTGATCGGGACCCACGGGCTCGCTCGCGAGTACAATGAGAGCGCGATCTCGAGCGACTTCCCGCTCGACAGCCTCGACACGCCGACCGACACGACGTACGCGGGATTGGAGCGCGCGCACTGGGCCCCGTATCGGCTCGTCGTCGACGGCCTGGTCGCGCGGCCGCAGCGTCTCTCGCTGACCGAGCTGGGCGCGCTCGGCACGCTCACCCAGATCACCCGTCACGACTGCGTCGAGGGGTGGAGCGCGATCGGCAAGTGGACCGGCGTGCGGCTCAGCTCGGTGCTCGCGCTGGCGCAGCCGGCGCAGCAGGCGCGCTTCGTCGTCTTCCACTGCTTCGACCGCGACCAGCTCGGCAACAGCTACTACGAGTCGCTGAATCTGCAGCAGGCCGCGCATCCACAGACGATTCTCGCCACCGGTCTCAACGGCAAGCCGCTCGCGTCCGACCACGGCGCGCCGGTGCGGCTCAAGATCGCGACCCAGCTCGGCTACAAGAGCGCGAAGTGGGTGCAGCGCATCGAGCTCGTCGCGAACTTGCCGGGCGCCGGCGGCTACTGGGAAGACCAGGGCTACGCCTGGTACGCGGGGATCTGACCTACGCGCGTGCGCAGCGCGCGGCGCGGATGAGGAGCAGTTCGCGGTCGCGAGCGTTGTGAGCTAAGGCCGCAGCACGTTCGAATTCGGTGCGCGCTTCCCCGAGGCGCCCGAGCTTCTCGAGCAGATCGCCGCGCACGCTCGGCAAGAGATGATACGAGGTGAGCGCGGGCTCTTCGAGGAGCGCATCGACGAGCGCGAGCCCACGCTGGGGTCCGAAGGCCATGCCGACGGCAACGGCACGGTTGAGCTTGACCACTGCCGTCGGATGGAGCTCGGCGAGCGCATCGTAGAGTGCGGCGATGCGCGTCCAATCGGTATCCTCCGCCCGACGCGCGCGCGCGTGGCATGCCGCGATTGCTGCCTGAAGCGCATAGGACCCGAGCGGTTGGCCCACCCGTTCCGCCCGCGCGAGTGCCGCGAGGCCGCGCCGGATCAGCATCTGGTCCCAACGTGCCCGATCTTGCTCGAGAAGAAGGACGTGCTCGCCGGAGGGCCCGACGCGCGCTCGCGCTCGCGACGATTGAATCTCCATCAACGCGACCAGCCCATGCACCTCACTCTCGTGCGGCGTCAGTTCGGCCAGC
>JBEKAU010000389.1:0-3542 GCA_050015755.1 Vulcanimicrobiaceae bacterium
CCGCCGCGCTCGCCGACGTGGCGTACGCGGACCGTACGCGCCATGAGAACACGCACGCGCGCCGCGCGTTGAGCGCAGCACTAGATGCGATCGGAGTGCGCGCGCTGCCGGGGGCAGCGAACTTCTCGTTGCTCGACGTCAGCCGCCTCGTCCCTGACGCAATCGCGCTGCGGTCACGGTTGATCCAGACCGAGAGCGTCGTCGTGCGCGCGTTCCCGAACGAGCCGACGCTGCGCGAGCGGTTCGTGCGGGTTGCCGTGCTCAGTCCGCCTGACAATGTACAGCTGGTTGCCGCGCTCGCACGCGCGGCGAAGGAGAAGAATCCGTGAGCGATGCACCGACCCCGCGCCGCGACCGTCCGCAGGCGTCGGTCTCGACCCGGCGCGGCGACGCCGGCGAGACCGGTTTGGGCGGCGGTGGGAGGGTCTCGAAAGCCGACGCGCGCGTCGAATCCTACGGCGCGATCGACGAGACGAACACCATGATCGGTCTCGCGCGCACACTCTGCGAGGACACGGAGGTGGCCGCCACGCTGCGGACCATCCAGCGCGAGCTGTTCGTGGTCGGCTCGGCGATTTCGACCAAGCCGGAGGCGAAGAAGCCGATCCCGGAGATCACGAAGGAGATGGTCGCGCGCCTCGACGCGATCGTCGAGCGCTGGGAAGCCGAGCCGAACGTCTTGCGCGACTGGTCGATCCCCGGCGAGTATCGTGGCTCCGCCGCACTCGATGTCGCTCGCGCGATGGCGCGGCGCGCCGAACGTGCCACCGTCCGCTACGTCACTGGTGGCGGCGTCGTCCAACCGACGGTCTTGGAGTACCTCAACCGCCTCAGCGACGTGCTGTGGATCGCCGCGCGCGTCGTCGAAGCGCGCGCCGGCGTCGACGCCCGCCTCCGCGACGAGGATCACCCGGGTCCGCCGTGGTCCCGGGCCTGGTGAACCTTCGTCGTGCGTTGAGCCGACGCACGAACATGAGGACGTGTCGTAGGCACCTCGCGCCACTGGTGGCGTCGCTGCTCGCGCTGGGCCCGCTCGGGCTGGATGCGCAGCAGGTCATCGCCCGCGGCGCACCCGCGCGGGAGGTCGAACTGCTCGACCTGGCTGTACCGGTCGCCGTCGTGTCCCCGCTCGGCCTCGACGCGGCGCTCTGCGCGCTACGCCCGGCACTGAGCGCGGGTGCAGCGCGACAGATCTCGGCCGCACGCGAGGACGTCTGCGCCGACGACGAACGCGACGTGCACGCATCGCTCTGGGTACCGAAAGCGACGCCGCTGAGCGAATCGCTCGCGACCGCGCTGCGGACTCGGGCGGAGCTGCACCAGGGTATGCCGCCCTTCAACGCGCCGATTGCGGCATGGCTCCACGATCACGACGTCCCTCCGATTCAGGTGCCCGCGCCGATCGCGCTGGCGGCGGTGAGCGCCGTCCATTACGAGCACGGTTGGCAGATCGACATCACAGCGGCGACGGCACGACCCCCGTTCGTCGGGCGCACCCGAACGACGAGCCCCCATTACCTGGGGACATCGCAAGCGCAAACGGACAACACCGCAGGTTGCGAGCGTACGCTGCTGCGCACCGAGGGCGGTGGCTTTGTGATCCTCACGGACGCGCGCCGCGACGTGCGCGCGTCCGCGGCCTGCGTGGAGCGCCCCGTCACGACCATCGATCCGGGACCAGTCAGTGTGCTCGTGCCGACGCTCGATCTCCATTCGGGCAGCGGTCTGACGGCCCCGCTCGAGCACCTCGGCGTTGCCGACCTCTTCAATGGGGGTGCGAATCCCATGCCGAAACTCGCGCCGCACGCCGCATTTGGTCTCGTCCTCCAGAGCGTTGCCCTGCGCCTCGACGAGCACGGCATCAGCGTGAAGGCGTCAACGGTCTTTGCGATCAAAATGTCGATCCCCCAGCGCCCGCGGCGAGAGATCGTGTTCGATCATCCGTTCGTGATGCGCGTCGTCGACGGCCACGGCGGGACGGTCGCATTGGCGTCGATCGGAGACGTCGGCGACTAGGGCGGCGTCGGCGCAGGCAGCGGGTCTGTGGTTATCGAGCCGGTCGTATCGACTTGGCGCTCCGGCGGAACGGTGCGGCCGAGCTTGCCGCCGCTGATCGCGATCGCGGCTGGGTTGATGCAGGGCTGCTTGATGACCGTGACGTTCGCGGTCGCGGCGTCAGCACCGACGATGATGACCTGCTGGCCGGTCGTCAGCGTGTAGGATGCCGATCCAACCTGGACGGTGACGTCACCGACGCTGCAATCGGCACAGTAGAAGTCGGTACCGTGCGGTCCGGCAACGAGATAGCCTTCCGTGCCGCGGACCGCGACCTGCGCCGTGGGCGTAACAAAGACGTAGTTCACGCGCGCGCCGGTGGGATGACGGACGACGAAATGAATCGCGCCGAGCTCGAGGGTGATCGTCGTCGGTTTCTCGGTCGCGAGCGCGTTGAAGGCGCCGACCCGAAACCGCGCCCGCGCGCCGATATCGACGATGGAGGAGTCGGGAAGCCGCAGCAGCGCCTGCGAGTCGGCGAGCGTCACCGCGAGGGCATCGTCAGGCACGAGGATGCTGCCGACGATCGGCCGGAACGGCGCGTCCGCAAGCCGGTATTCGACCGTCCCGCGGACGCGCGTCAACTCCTTGTCGCCCGCGGCCGCGTACACCTGAGCGGCCGGGAGGGCGGCAAGCACAGCGCACACCGCAACGACCAGCATTCGACCCACTGCCGGTCCGCTTCGAGCGGTCGCAGGAGTCACCTCCGGCGCGCTTCGCCGGATGGCCGAGGGCTCGGAGCGCATCGGGCCGTATCGGGTGCGTCGTGCGCATTCTGCTGGTCGACGATTCGCGCGTTGCACGTGAGCTGACCGCGACCTATCTCATGGAGATGGGCCATCCGGTCGTGCAAGCCGCGAATGGGGCAGACGCCGTGGAGCGCTATGTCGCGGAGAAGCCGGACCTCGTGCTGCTCGACGTCGAGATGCCGGAGATGGACGGGTATCAAGTTGCGCGGCGGATGCGCGATCGTGACGCCCGCGATCATTGGATACCGATCATTTTCCTGAGCGGCCGGGTCGCCGACGAGGACGTCGAGCGCGGGATCGAGGCCGGCGGTGACGACTACATCCCCAAGCCCGTTACGCCGACGATTCTGCGTGCCAAGCTCAACGCGATGCGCCGCATCATCGAGATGCAGGGGCGCTTGCGCGAGGTCAGCTCGCAGCTCCAGCACGTCAACAAGGAGCTCGTCGCCCTCTCCTCACTCGACGGACTGACTGGGATCGCCAACCGCCGCGCGCTCGACCGCGCCCTCGAACTGGAGTGGCAACGCGGTCGCCGCAGCGCGAAGCCGGTCGCGCTGGTCCTGGGCGACGTGGACTTTTTCAAACGCTACAACGACACGTACGGTCATCAACAGGGCGACGTGTGTCTGCGCGCCGTCGCGACCGTGCTTGCCGCCGGGCGCCGCTCGACCGACTTTGCGGCGCGGTTCGGCGGCGAAGAGTTCGTCGTGCTCTTACCGGAAACCGGGATCCCCGGCG
>JBEKAU010000390.1:0-3520 GCA_050015755.1 Vulcanimicrobiaceae bacterium
TGGCCGACGATCACCGTCACCACCGGGTGCGGCCCCGGCGTCGAATCGGTCGCCGGCGACACCAGCGCGCCCGGGATGCCCAGGTCCTCGCGCACCCGCTCGCCGATCAGCGGGATCGTGCTGGCCGGCCGGATCTGGGTCGTCTCATAGGTGAACGCGTCGGCGTTGCCGACCGAATCGACGGTGTAGCCGGCACGGCGCAGCTTCGTGGCGACCTTCGTCGCGAGCCCTTTCACGCCGCTGCCGTTCTGCACGACGACGTGGATGCCGGCCGGCTTCACGGCCGCCAGCGCGCCCGCGGGCGGCAACACGGGATTGCCGTACGGCCCGAGCAGGTCGCCGACGAAGCGTGCCTTTTGCGCCTGGTCGGGGATCAGCACCTCGCCGTCGCGCGTCATCTGCGTGCCGGTGTAGCCGATCGTGTCCATCTTGCTGAGCAGCTGCGCCGGTTTGACGTCCTTGAACGCGACCGCGAGCGACTTCTCCTGATCGAAGGTCAGGTCGGTCTTGATGTTGCGGTTCAGCACGCCGAGCAGCTCGGGGATGTGCGTGATGTCGTTGAACTTGTTCGCCTGCAGCTTGGCCAGGATGATCCGGATGACTTGTTGTTGGCGCTTGGTGCGGCACGGATCGCTGCACGCATCGTGGCGGAAGCGGCTGTACGCCTGCGCCTGATAGCCGTCCATGTGGTAGAGACCCGGCTTGAAGTGGATGTGCAGGTGGCCCCACGTGTCGTCGTAGTTCATCGTCTCGGTCACCGGGACGTCGATGCCGCCGATCGCGTCGACGACGTCCTTGAGTCCGGCGGTGTTGATGACGACGTAGCGATCGAAGTGGCGGCCGTTGGGCAGCGTCGGCATATCCAAGAAGTCGCCGATGACACGATCCGCTTCTTTCGCGCCGCCGTCGGAGTAGGCGCCGTTGATCTTATCGAGGTGACCGTCGATGAGCACGCCGGTGTCGCGCAGCACCGAGAACACCTTGATGGTGCGCGAGGGGAAGTCCATCCCCGCGACCATGATCGTGTCGCTGCGCGAGTGCGAGGAGAACGGCTGATCGGTGGGCGTGTAGTCGTAGTCGATCCCGAGGATCATCAGGTAGATGCGGTCTTTGCCGAACGCTTCTTCGGGCGTCTGCACGAAATAGCTGATCGCCGCGTCGGAGAAGCTGCGGTGCGTCTGCACCATGCGGATCGCAACGGCGCCGAACGCGACACCGACCAGAATCAGCAGCGCGCCGAGCAGATACTGGACCAGATGGCGTAGCCCGCCGCCGGATCCGCCCGCAGGTGGCTCAGCGCGACGCGGACGACCCTCGGGCGGGAGCGGCGGCGGATCGGTGATGACGGACTTGCTCATCGCGCGGCGACCGCCGCGGGCACCAGCGTCCCGTAGAAATCGAAGGCGGTGTTGCCGTCGAGCCGCACGTCGACGAACGCGCCCGGCTCGGCGTCGCCGACGAACGCGATGATCCCGTCGACCCCGGGCGCCTCGCCCATCGAGCGGCCGACCAGCACGTTCTGCGCGCGCAAGCCGACCGCGAGCGGATCGGTCCGCCGCAGCGCCCGGCGCTCCTCGACCAGCACCGGGATCGTCTGCCCGAGCCGTCCGGCGCGTGCGCGCTCGGACGCGCGGCGCTGCGCATCGCGCACGCGGAGCAGACGACGCCGCTTCTCGCGCTCGCCTACCTGGCCGCCGAGCTGCGCGCCCGGTGTGCCGTCCTCGCGCGAGTAGGTGAAGAAGCCGACCCGGTCGAGCGCCGCGCGCTCGATCCACGCCTCCAGCTCGGCGACGTGCTCCTCGGTCTCGCCGGGGAAGCCGACGATGAACGTCGAGCGCATCGTCATGCCGGGGACGCGGCGACGGAAGTCTTCAATGATCTCGAGATAGCGCTCGCCGTTCGAGGGGCGCAGCATCCCGCGCAGCACCGCCGTACTGACGTGCTGCAGCGGCATGTCCATGTAGGTGCAGACCTTCGGCAGCGACGCCATCGCGTCGATCAGCTCGCTATCGACCGTGGCCGGATACAGGTACAGCAGCCGGATCCACACCAGGCCGTCGATCGCGTGCAGCTGGTGCAAGAGGTGCGCGAGGCCGCCGCGCCGCCAGCCGCGATCGCGGCCCCACATCGAGGTGTCCTGCGCAATGAGGATCAGCTCTTTCGTCCCGCTCGCGGCGAGGGCGCGCGCTTCGGCCAGGATCGACTCTTCGCTGCGCGAGCGGAAGCCGCCGCGCAATTGCGGGATGATGCAGAACGTGCACGGATGATCGCAGCCTTCGGCGATCTTCAGGTACGCCGTTGCCGAGGGCGTGGTGATCAGCCGCGGCAAGAAATCGTGCTCGGGTTCGGCCTCGAAGTCGAGCCGCACCGGATGGTGGCCGGCACGCGCGTCGTCGAGCAGATCGACGATCGAGGCGTACGCGCCGGTGCCGATGACGCCGTCGATCTCGGGGATCAACGACTGCAGCTCGTCGCCGAAGCGCTGCGAGAGACAGCCCGCGACGATGAGCTGCTGCCCCGCGCGCTTGCGCTCGGCGTGCTCGAGGATCGTCTCGGTCGACTCGGCCTTGGCCGGGTCGATGAACGCGCAGGTATTGATGACCACCGCGTCCGCGTCGCCGGCGTCGGGGACGAGCGTCCACCCGGCCGCGCCGAGCTTGGCGATCATGACCTCGGAATCGACGAGGTTCTTCGCGCAACCCAGCGAGACGAACGAAACGGTCGGTGACTTCTCGGCAGTGATACTCAACGCAACAACAAGCTATCTATAATTGACGAACTGGAGCGGCAGCTCGTAGTCCAGGCCCTTCAGCAAGCTCATGACTTTTTGCAGATCGTCCTTGGATTTGCCTGAGACGCGAATCTGCTCGTCCTGGTACTGGGCCTGAACCTTCAGCTTGCTGGCCTTGATCGCCTCGATGAGCGGCTTGATCTTGTCCTTCGGAATGCCCGCCCGCACGACGATCTTCTGCCGGTACGCTCCGCCCGACGCGTCCTCGGGTTCCTTCACGTCGAAGGACTTGAGGTCGATCCCTCGCTTGACCGCTTTGGACTGGACGATGTCCCACACGTTCTTGAGCTTGAGCGCGTCGTCGGCCAGCAGCGTGATCGTGCCGCCGGTCTCCTCGATCGACGCGATCGAGTTCTTGAAATCGAAGCGGCCCGCGATTTCTTTGCGGGCCTGGTTGAGGGCGTTGTCCAGCTCTTGCTCGTCGACGCGCGAGACGACGTCGAACGACGAATCGGAAGCCATGGGTGCGAGATCCTCGGGCTAGAGGGTGTAGCGCGCTTCGACGACGTCGCCCGCCTTGCCGAGCGGCGGCAGCGCCTTCCCGTCGACGATCAGTCGAACGCCGCCGGCGTTGCCGACGCGCACGTCGGCCACGTGGCCGTTGAACGACTTGGCCGTCCCGGCAGGCAACGTCCCCTCGACCACCGTCGTTCCGTCGACCGTGACCCGGAGCCACGACGGCGCGGTCACGCGCAGGCCGAGCTGATGCTTCGGGAGCGGGGTCGGGCT
>JBEKAU010000391.1:0-3514 GCA_050015755.1 Vulcanimicrobiaceae bacterium
GGGCGCGACTTCCAGCTCCATGCGGCCGGCTTCGATCTTCGAGAAGTCCAAGATGTCGTTGACGATCGCGAGCAGCGACTCGGCCGAGTCGCGCACCGTGGCGGCGTATTCGCGCGCCTCTTCGTCGAGATTCGACTGCAGCAGCAGCTCCGACATCCCGACGACGGCGTTGATCGGCGTGCGGATCTCGTGGCTCATCGTGGCCAGGAACTGCGACTTGACCTCGGCGGCTTCGACCGCACGGTCGTGCGCGGCCCGGATCGCCTCTTCAGCGTGCTTGCGCTGGGTGATGTCGCGCAGGATCAGCACCGTCTCGCCCGAGGCACTGGTCGTGTCACGCCCACGCGCGAACTCGACCGGGAAGAGCGTGCCGCGCGCATCGCGCGCCGTCGTCTCGACGACCGTCGCTTCGGGTGCCTGCGCGAGGGTCAGGAATTCGGGCAGCAGGCGCGAGATCGGTGTCCCGGTCAGATCGTCGGCGACGAAGCCGAACAGCGCCGCGGCCGCCGGGTTGACCGACGCGACCGCGCCGCGCGGGTCGACGACGACCAGTGCGTCGGCGACGCCGTTGACGATCCCGCGCAGCCGGCCTTCGCTCGTCCCCAGGATACGGGTCAGCCGATTGGTCTCGAGCAGCAGCGCGAGGACGAACAGGCACATCGCGATGACGACGCCCAGCCGCGAGCCGTACCAGCCGACGCTATACCGCGCGCCACCCACGCAGTTGATGAACGCGTCGACGGCGAGCGCCATCGCCGGCGCGGCCAGCCACGCGTCGAGCATCGTCATCTTGCCGAGCGGCCGGCGCAGCAGCATCACCACCACCCAGCCGGTGAGCACCGCGACCAAGAACGTCATCACGTACGCCCATGGTCCGTAGGCGCCGTGGTGGATGAGGGTCGGCAGGGTGTGGTCGTAGGCACCGAGCAGCGCGATCGCGAGCCACGCGACGACGACGGTGCCGGTCAGGGCAACCGCAACCGTAGAATTCGCGACGCGGCGACGACCGCCCATGTGCTGCAGCACGACGTACGCCGCGAATCCGACCGGCAGCGCGGTGTGCCACAGTTCCCACAGATACGCCGAGGAGGTCGTGTAGGTGCCGAACAGTGCGGTCGTCTCCGTCCCCGGGAACGTCAAGACATACGCCGCGAAGATCAGCTCGCAGAACAACAGCGCGCAGGTGAGTGCGAGCAGCGCGGGCTTGCGCGAGACCGTGAACTGGACGAACACGATCGCGCCGGTGATCGCCACCATCATCAGCGTGGCGCCGCCGTAGAGCGTTAGGAATCCGGGGAAGACGCCGGCCGGGATCCGCGCGAAGCCGGCGATCGCGAGCGCGAAAAGGCCGAGCACGCCCACACCGAACAGTGCCATACGGCGCTGCTCGTTGGACGCGGGAAGGGTGACAATGTCGACGCCCCAGCCAGTCACGCGTCCGTTATTTTCTCACGTCGCGGCTGCGACGCCCCCGGGCGGGTGTGAAGAATCGTTTACCCGCCGGCGTGCGCCCGCTGCTCGACGACCGTGCGCAGCGCCTCCAATTGCACGGGTTTGGCCAAATACTCGTCCATCCCGGCGGCCAAGCAAGCCTCGCGGTCGCCGTCGAGCGCGTTGGCCGTCATCGCAACGATGCGAATATGCCCGCCGCTGCGCCCCTCGGCCGCACGGATGACGCGGGTCGCCTCGAAACCGTCCAGCCGCGGCATCTCGCAGTCCATCAGGACCAGGTCGTAGTGGCCGCCGAGCACGGCTTCGACCGCTGCCCGGCCGTCCTCGACCGCGTCGGCGCCGTAGCCCAACTTCTTGAGCTGCTGGAGTGTCAACTTGCGGTTGACCGCGTTGTCGTCGGCCACCAGGATCGCAAAGCCCTCCACCAGCGGAGCCGGCGGGATCGGCTCGCTCGCGGCGATATGGCTGGGCATGCCGATCAGCGTCTCCGCGAGCGCATCGTGGAGCAGCGATTGCTTGAGCGGCTTGCGCACGTGGCCACTGAAGCCGGCCTCGACGGCGCGCTCGGTCTGACCGGGCTGGTCGCTGCTGGCGACGAGCAGTGCACGGGCCTGGGTGCCGGTCGCCTCGCGCAAGCGCGCCAACGCGGCGCGCGGGTCGCTGCCCGGCTGCTCGGCGAGCAGGATCGCGTCCAAATCCTGGCCGCGGCCGAGTGCCGCCGCCGCCAAATCGATCCCTTGCGCGACGCTGGCGCCGGCGATCGCGAACGCGCCCCACGAGAACAGATACTGCTCGACGACGCCGCGCGTCGCATCCTCGGCATCGATCACCAAGACGCGCGCACCGCGCAGCGCACGCATCTCGTCGTTCGGCGCGGGGTCGTCGAGCTGCTCGAGCGGAACCGTGAACCAGAACGTCGCGCCGGAACCCGGCGTGCTCTCGAAGCCGATCTCGCCGCCCATCAGCTCGACGAGCCGCTTGGAGATCGAGAGCCCCAGGCCCGTCCCGCCGAAGCGGCGCGTCGTGCCGGCGTCGGCCTGACGGAACGGCTCGAAGAGCCGCTGCGCGGCGTCGCGCGCGACCCCGGGTCCCGTATCGCTGACCGCGAAGCGCACGACCGCCGTCCGTTCGCCTTCGGTCCGCTCGACGGTAGCGCGAATCGTCACGTAGCCGGCGGCGGTGAACTTCACCGCGTTGCCGATCAGGTTGAGCAAAATCTGGCGCAAGCGATGCGGGTCGCCGAGCGCGCGCCGCGGCACGTCCGGGGCGACGTGCGTCGCCAGCGCGATCTGCTTCTTGCGCGCGGTCGAGGCCAGAATGTCGGCGGCCGCCTCGACGGCGGCCAACGGCGAGAAGGCGATCCGCTCCAGCTCGGTCGCGCCGGCTTCGATCTTCGAGTAGTCCAGGATCTCGTTGATGACGCCCAGCAGTGCTTCGGCCGACTCGCGCACGGTGAGCGCGTAGTCGCGCGCCTCGTCGGTCAAGGGCGTCTGCAGCATCAGCTCCGACATCCCGACGACCGCGTTGATCGGGGTGCGGATCTCGTGACTCATGGTGGCGAGAAAACGGCTCTTCACCGCCGCGGCTTCGGTCGCGCTCGCGATCGCCTCGCGCGCGGCCGCTTCGGCGCGGCGGCGTTCGGTGACGTCGCGCGCGATCACGACGTTCTCGCCGACGCTCAGCTCGAGCGCCACCGGGCTGGTTTGCACGACCTCGCTCGCCAAGCGCGAGCGCAGCTGCGCTTCGGAGACGCCGAACAGCGCGACCGCGGCCGGATTCGCATCGATGATGCGGCCGTCGTCGTCGAGGCCCAGCAGCGCGTCGCCGACGCCGTCGACGATCGTGCGCAGCCGGCGCTCGGCCTGGGTCACGTTCTCCACCAGCCGACCGGTCTCGCGCAGCAACGCCACCAGCACGACCCCCGAACTCAGCACCGCAATGCCGCGAGAGAGGTACCAGCCGGCACTGTACCGGCCGCCGCCGTCGAGCGTGAGCGCAACGTCGAGCAGCATCGCGCCGACCGCGACGCACAGCCACAGCGGCGCGACCGTACGCGTGCCGG
>JBEKAU010000392.1:0-3514 GCA_050015755.1 Vulcanimicrobiaceae bacterium
TACTGGGGTCCGGGCGCGATGAGCTTCGCGTGCGCGGGCGGCGTCGGTGAGGGCGAGGGCGACGGCGCGGCGGCGAGCAGGGTGCCGAGCGCGAGCAGCGCGATCAGGAGTCGATCCAAGCGTCGTCGGCACCGGCGTAGACGTTCCCGTAGAGCGTCTCGGCGGCCGGACCAGGTTCGGCTTCGACCTCGTCGGTTGCGCGGTTGACCAGGTCGGCGATCTCACGCCGGATTGCGCGCGCGTCGTCGGCGGTGAGCGTGCCGTTCTCGATCAGGCTCTGCTCGAACGTCGGCAGCGGGTCGTGGGGGCGGTGCTGCGCGACCTCGTCGCGCGTGCGATAGGTGCGGTCGTCGTCGTCGGTCGTGTGCGAGAGAAAGCGGTAACAGTTGGCCTCGACGAGCACCGGACCGTCACCGGCGGCAGCGTGCGCCCGTGCCGCGTGCACGGTCGTGTAGACCGCGATCGGGTCGAAGCCGTCGCAGCTCATCCCGCGCATGCCGAAGCCGTCGGCGCGGGTGACGACCTGCGGGACGCGCATCTGCTTGGAGATGTGGGTCGAGATCGCCCATTGGTTGTTCTCGCACAAGAACACGACCGGCAGCGCGTGCACCGCGGCGAAGTTGAGCGCTTCGTGCCATTCGCCCTGGCTGGTCGCGCCCTCGCCGAACTGGCAGAAGACGACGCGGTCGGTCGCGCCGCTGCGCTTGATCGACCACGCCGCGCCGACGGCGTGCGTGCACTGCGCCGCGATGATCGAGGAGATCGAGGCGATGCCCAGGTCCTTCGCGGTGACGTGGTTGATGATCGAGCGCGCACCGGTGCGGTCGCTGGCGCGCGCGAGCTGCGAGCGGAAGAGGTCGACCAGCGGGAACCCGATCGCGAGGATGAGCCCCGTGTTGCGATAGTACGGGTAGAGCAGATCCTTGCCGCGCTCGAACGCGAGGCCGGTCCCGGCCTGCACCGCCTCGTGGCCTTCGGAGCCCATCGCGATGCCGATCTTCCCCTGGCGATTGAGCTGGAAGCCGCGGGTGTCGACCGCGCGCTGCGTCACCATATCGCGGAAGAGCTTGAGGAGCTGCTCGCGGGTCAGGCTCGGGACCTCGGTGGCAGTCGGCGTGGTCGGCATCGGCATCGGTGATATTCCCCTTCCGGTGTCCCGGCGGCGGCACCTACCGAGCGGTCGGGTGGGCGGGGAACCGACTGATCCCTTCGGAAGAACGCGGCATGCGCATCGCTCCCGTGCTCGTCGTGCTCGCGGCTGCGATCGCGTTGCCGTCCGCCGCGTCCGCCGCGGCCGCCGCGGCGCCGCCGCGCGCCGTTCCGCATCGGGCGGCCCGTCCGGCCACGAAGCCGACGCCGGCGCCGCCGACGTTCACCTTCCGTGCGGTCGGTCCGGCCGCCAGCGGCGGTCGCGTCTCGGCGGTCGCCGGCAGCGACCGCGACGCCAAGATCTACTACGTCGGCGGCGCAGCCGGCGGCGTCTTCGCATCCACCGACGCCGGAACGTCGTTCAGTTCCGCCTGGGACGGTGGGCATTTCGGCGCCGTCGGTGCGCTCGCGGTCGCACCGAGCAATGCGAAGGTGGTGTGGGCCGGGACGGGCGAGGCGAATCCGCGCAACGACGTCTCGTACGGCGACGGCGTGTACGTTTCGCATGACGGTGCCAAGCACTGGAAGCACGTCGGTCTCGACGCGACCGCGACCATCGCCAAGATCCTGGTCGACCCGCACGACCCCAACACCGCGCTGGTGGCGGCGCTCGGCAACCCATGGGCCGACAGCGACGCGCGCGGCGTTTATCGCACGACCAACGGCGGGGCGACCTGGACGCGCACGCTCGCGCTCGGCGCGTCGAGCGGTGCCGCCGATCTCGCATGGAGTCCGAAGGCACCGCAGACCGTCTTCGCGGCGATGTGGCAGTTCCGCCGCCAACCGTGGTACTTCTCGAGCGGCGGTCCGCACGACGGGCTCTACCGCTCGCGCGACGGCGGCCGGACGTGGACGAAGATCGTCGGCCACGGCTTTCCGACCGACGTGCTCGGGCGCATCGGCGTCGCCGTCGCGCCGAGCGATCCGCGCCGCGTCTACGCGGTCGTGCAATCGCATCAGGGCACCATCTGGCGCTCCGACGACGGCGGCGAGACGTGGAAGAAGATGTCCTCGAGCACGCTGCCCGCGCAGCGACCGTTCTACTTCAGCCACCTCGCGGTCGATCCGACCAACGAGAACCGCATCATCTCGCTCTCGATGTACCTGACCGTCTCGACCAACGGCGGCAAGACCTGGAAACATCTCGAGGGCTACCTGCACCCGGACAACCACGCGATCTGGTGGTCGGCCGACGGCCGGCGCATCATCGAGGGCAACGACGGCGGCGTCGTGCTCAGCCGCAGCGGCGGTGCGACCTGGGAGTTCCTCGACCGCATCCCGCTCGCGCAGCTCTATCACGTCGCGACGAGCGAGGGCGATCCGTACCTGATCTGCGGTGGCCTGCAGGACAACAGCTCGTGGTGTGGACCGACGACGGCGCGCAACGGCGTCGGTCTGCTGAACCGCGACTGGTTCGCGATCGCCGGCGGCGACGGGATGTTCGCCATTCCCGACCCGCTCGATCCGAACCTGATCTGGACCAACACCCAAGACGGCATCTTGGGCATCTACGACCAGAAGGCGCGCGCGAGTATCGACGTCACGCCGTTCCCGCGCGATGCCTTCACCTCGCTGCACGCCTACGCCGACGCACCGTACCGCTTCAACTGGAATGCACCGCTGGCGTTCTCGCCCGACGGCACGACGGCGTACTTCGGCGGCAACGTCGTCTTCGCGACCACCGATCGCGGGCGCACGTGGAAGCCGATCAGCCCCGACCTCACCCGCAACGAGAAGCAGCATCAAGCCGAGTCGGGCGGTCCGATCTCGCTCGACGTCTCGGGTGCCGAGTACTACGATACGACGCTGGCGATCGCGCCCTCGCCGGCGGACCCGCAGACGATCTGGGTCGGCACCGACGACGGCCTGGTGCAGTTGACCCGCGACGGCGGCGCGCACTGGCAGAACGTGCGCGCGGCAGCGTGGCCGACCTACGCGCGCATCGAGGAGATCGACGCCAGTCCGTTCGCCGCCGGCACCGCGTTCGTGCAACTCGACCGTCACGATCTGGGCGACGATCGTCCCTACGTCTACGTCACCGACGACTTCGGTTCGACCTGGCGCGCGATCGCCGGCAACTTGCCCAGCGACGCGCCGGTGCGCGTCGTGCGCCAGGACCGCCACGACGCGAACATCCTCTATGCGGGGACCGAGAACGGCCTGTGGATCTCGTACAATCGCGGCGCGCGGTGGGAGCAGGTCAAGCTCGGGTTGACGCCCACGCCGGTGTACGACCTCGAGCTGCAGTCGCGCGAGAACGATCTGGTGCTCGCGACGCACGGGCGGGGCTTCTTCGTCCTCGATGACGCGACGCCGCTGCAGCGGCTGGCGGCTGCACGGAGCGCGGGCGTCATGCTCTTCCCGG
>JBEKAU010000393.1:0-3500 GCA_050015755.1 Vulcanimicrobiaceae bacterium
GAGGGGGTACTGAACTGGACCAAACGCACGGGGGACCTCCGACTACGGATTGCGAAATGCGTTTTGCGATGCGGAAGACGGCGAGCCCTCCGCCCCGACGATCACCGCGGCCCCGCCCCACCGGCGGCGGCGAAGCGGCGCAACGTGCTTGCCGTCGTCCCGTCGGGAGCCAGATCGAGCTCGCCGGGCCAGCCGACGACCGTCACCGCCCCGGCCAGGGCACCGTCGTGGCCGAACAAGGGCAGCGCCATCGCGCACACGCCGACCAAGAACGACTCGACCGCGGTTGCGACACCATGGGCGCGTACGTCCTCCTGCAGCGCCGCGATTGCCTCGCGCTCGCCGGGGTCGGCGGCCAGCGCCATGGCCTCGGCCGCTGGAGAATAGGCGAGGAAGACCCGTCCGGTGGCCGTCGTGCGCAGCGGGTAGGTCGTCCCGACGCGGACCGCCAGCGTGACCGGCTGGCGGCTCAGCTCGATGCGGGCCACGGCCGGCCCGGCGTCGGTCCAGACGGCGATCGAGACGGTGCCGTCCAGCTCGTCGCGCAGCCCGCTGAGCCGCTCGCCGGCGGCGCGGACGACGTCCGACCGAGCGATGGCAGCCAGCCCCAAATGGACCGCCAGCGGGCCCAGGTCGTAGGTGCCGCTCCGTTCGCTCTGGACAACGAGGCCGGCTTGCACGAAGCTGACCAAGTACCGATGCGCCTTTGCCGAAGGCATCCCGGCCGCGCGCGCGAGCGCGCCCAGCGGTACGGGGCCATCGGCGTCGGCAAGTGCTCGCAAGAGCGCTGCACCGACTTCGACCGATTGCACCCCCGCACGTCGGCGCGGATTCTCGGGAACACCCACCATCACG
This sequence comes from Vulcanimicrobiaceae bacterium, assembly GCA_050015755.1. Taxonomy (GTDB): domain Bacteria; phylum Vulcanimicrobiota; class Vulcanimicrobiia; order Vulcanimicrobiales; family Vulcanimicrobiaceae; genus Vulcanimicrobium. The sequence continues at coordinate 856 of JBEKAU010000393.1, forward strand.
TCCCGCTTCCGCTCGCGTTCCGTTCATCCCGCAGGAGCAGCCCATGATCGCCACCGATTCGCTCGACCAGCTCTTCACCGACGCCGCCGTCCACGATGCGCAGCCGCTGTGGACGCAGATGGAGTCGATGGTCCCGCCGTTCCCGCACCCCAAGGCCGTGCCGCACCTGTGGCGCTACGCCGAGATGCGGCCGCTGCTCGAGCGCTCGGGTCAGCTGGTCGGGACGAAGGATGCGGAGCGGCGCGTCTTCATGCTGGTGAACCCGGCGCTCGAGGCGCCGCACACGACGGACACGCTCTACGCGGGTTTGCAGCTGATCCTGCCGGGTGAGATCGCGCGCGCGCACCGCCACGTCGCTTTCGCGTTGCGCTTCATCATCGAAGGTGAAGGCGGCTTCACCGCCGTCGGCGGCGAGAAGGTGACGATGGCGCGCGGCGACGTCATCCTCACGCCGCAGTGGGACTTCCACGATCACGGCCACGAGGGCGCGACGCCGATGGTGTGGCTCGACGGACTCGACCTGCCGCTCTACCAATTTTTCCCGGCCAACTTCGCGCAGCCGTACGCGGCCGAACAGTATCCCTCGACGCCGGCCGTCGGTCTCTCGCACCTGCGATACCCGTGGGACGAGATGCAAACGAAGCTCGACGCGCAGGTGGGTTCGTTCGGGTACGCCGAGTACGGCCATCGCGCGCACGGCGGCCCGATCTCGAACGTCATCGGGGCCGCCGCCGAGCGGGTCGACGGGCAGACGACCTCACCGGAGCGTCGCGAGACGGCCGGCATCGTCTATCACGTCTATGAAGGCCGCGGCACGACGACGATCGGCGAGAAGACGATCGCGTGGGAGCGCGGCGACACGTTCTGCGTTCCCGCCTGGACGCGCTACCGGCACACGGCGGCGAGCGATGCGTATCTCTTCCGCTTCGATGATGCGCCGGTGCTGCGCGCGATCGGCGCCTACCGCAGCGAGCAAGACGCGTGAGCGCACCGGCGACACTGCCGTATCCCGACGCCGACCTGCGCGCGCATCCGCCGCGCGGGTCGCGCCAGCAGCTGGGCGGTCTGATGTTCTTGCCGCGCACGATCGACAAGGTGCGCGCGAAGCTGCAAGGGACGCTCGGCTTCTACAAAGTCGCGCCCGGCATGTCGGGCTATCTCTTCGAGTGGCTGGGGATCACCGAGGACGATTTCACCGCCGCGGTGCGCGAGGCGGCCGGCGACGAGGACGTGCTGACCTGGCTCGTCGCGCACGTCGACGTCGGGCTCTTCCCCGAGATCAACGAGTGGCTGTCCATCCGCGCGATCCGCGACGAGGAGCACTTCGCGCAGGTGCTGCCGCGCTATCCGGTGCTGGCTGACTATCCGCACCTGCGCAATTGGTTCGAGATCTTCGACGTCGACGACCGCTGGACGTTCGATCCCGCTAACGCCGACAAGGTCAAGGAGACGGCGCCGAGTTAGGCGCTGCGATCGGTGCCTCGCGCATGCTCACAAGCTGCAAGGCGAGCGCGAGCAGTGCGATGAGCGCGCCGGCCGAACACAAATCGACCGGCGGTACGTGCGCGCCGAGAAGCGCACCGCCGCCGAGCGCACCGATCGCCTGACCGAGGTACGTGCCGCTGGCGTTGAACGAGATCACGACGGCCGGCTGTGCGGGGACGATTGCCGTCAGCCGGTGATTGTTCGGGGTCGTGATCGCCCATCCGGCCGCGCCGAACGTCGCCATGAGCGGCGCGATCTGCCATGCAGCGCGGGCGAGGCCGAGCAGCCAGAGCGACGCGGCCGTCATCAGGATCGCGACCAACAGGGTGCGGTTCGCGCCGTAGCGATCGGCGAGCCAGCCGCTGGCGAAAGCGCCCGCCGTTCCACCGAGCCCCCAGATGAGCAGCGCGATCGCGAGCGCATGATCTGACACGTGGACGCTCGCCGCGAGGATCGGCGCGATGTACGTGTAGACGAGGATACCGGACGCGGTCGAGAGCGTCGTCACGCCGACGACGAGGGCGACGCGCGGATCGGCGAGGACCGCGACACGCGCGCGGAGCGGAACCGCCGGCGGCGGAGCCGACAGCGCCCGCGTCATCACCGGGATGACTGCGAGGAGAGCGACAGCGGCGACGAAGACCAGGCTCGCGGGCCAGCCCCAGTGCTGGCCGATCAGCGTTCCGACCGGGACGCCGAGCACGGTACCGACGGTCAAGCCACCGAGCACGATCGCAAGCGCTCGGCCACGATGAGCCGGGCCCGCGAGCATCGCGGCGCATGCCGACGCGGTCGGAGTGAAGAGCGCGGCCCCGATCGCCGCGACGATGCGTGCCACCAACAGCAGCGCCAACGTCGGCGCGCACGCCGCGGCGAGATTGGCAGCCGCGAACAGCACGAGCGCGCCGACCAGGAGCGGTCGTCGCGCGACCGACGCGGTCGCCGTGCTGAGCAGCGGCGCGCCCACGGCATACGTGAGCGCGAAGACGCTGATGACCTGGCCGGCAGCGGCCGCCGGGATGTGCAGCCCGGCGGACAACTGCGGCACGATGCCGGCCAGGACGAACAGGTCGGTGCCCATCGCGAAGGTGCCGATCGCGAAGATCAGCGCGCTTATGGTCCAGGGAGAAAGGCGCATCCCGCACAGGATACGAAGTTCT
>JBEKAU010000394.1:0-3499 GCA_050015755.1 Vulcanimicrobiaceae bacterium
GCTGGGGATCATCTTCGGACTGCTGGCCGAGAAATTCGACCACATCGCGGTGATGACGACGTTCTTCATCACCCCGCTGGTGTTCGTCGGCGGCGTCTTCACCTCGATCTCGTTCCTGCCGCCGATCGTGCAGAAGATCTCGCTGGTCAACCCGATGTTCCACATGATCGCCGCCTTCCGCTACAGCTACACCGGCACCGGCGACGAGCCCCTCGGCGTGGCACTCTCGGTCGTGACGGTCCTGGCCGCCGTGGCCTTCACGATCGCCCTTTGGATGACGGCCCGCGGGATCAAGCTCCGCACCTGAGCCGCCGACGAGGAAGTTCGGCGAGGGTTGCCAAGTGGGGGAGCGTTCGCCTCTTTCTGGTGTGGAGTTCGGCGCGTATGCATGAGATGTCGACCCTTCCGCGGCGCGGATTTTTGACGGCCGCGGCGGGTGCGCTGGCCGCGAGCGCGCTGCCCGGGCTGCCGGCGCAGGCTGCGGCGAAGCACCGCCGCTACAACGTGACCAGCCCGCAGGGACAGGCGATGCTGCGCATCTACGCGCTCGCGGTCGACCGCATGTTGGAGCTGCCGCCGAGTCATCCTCACAACTGGTTCCGCAACGCGTTCGTCCACTTCATGGACTGTCCGCACGGGAATTGGTGGTTCTACGTGTGGCACCGCGGCTACATCGGCTTCTTTGAGGAGACGATCCGCGCGGTCAGCGGTCATCCCGTGTTCACCATTCCGTATTGGGACTGGACGCAGTTGCCGCGTATCCCGGCCGAGATGTTCGACGGCGTGCTCGATCCGACGAGCCACCGCTACCAGCGGTTCACCAAGAACCTAGCGGTGTTCACCGACTACATCAAGCCGACGATGCAGAACTACTGGAACGCAATGACGCCGGCCCAGCTGGCACAGCAGAAGTCGCGCGAGCTCGAGACGTTCACCGACCTCTGGAACAACATGCTGGCGTACGATACCGAAACGGAGATCGCCAGCGCCGGCGACATCGCCTTCGCGCCGACCGCCTCCGCGCGCTATCTCTCGCGCGACAATCCCGACTTCAACGAATCGACCGCGAGCACGGTGAAGCCGGATGTCATCATCCGCGGCCTCGCGCCGACCGAATTCAACGACGAGAAGGACGTTGCCAAGGGCTTCACCAGCGCCTACGCGACCTCGCACAACGTGGCGCCGGCGGGTCGGCAGTCGTTCTCGACCCTCGAGGGCCAGCCGCACAACACGATCCACAACTACATCGGCGGTGCCGGGCCGCTCAACTACGGGCCGTTCGGCAACATGACCAACAATCTCTCGCCGATCGATCCGATCTTCTTCCTGCACCATTCGAACATGGACCGGCTGTGGGACGTGTGGACGCGCAAGCAGCAACGATTGGGCTTGCCGTACCTGCCGACGGATCCGCAGCGGCGCGCGCAGTTCCTCGCCGAACCGTTCCTGTTCTTCGTCGACGGTCGCGGTCAGTACGTGACCAATGGCAAGGCTGCCGACTACGTGAGTACCGCGCGCTTCGACTACGACTATCAGCCTGGTTTCCCGGAAGTCTCCGGTCTGCTGCTCGGGCAGACCTCACCGCTCCTGAGCGCACCGCCGCGTTCGCTGCGCACCTTCACCGGCACGGTGAACGGCGCGAATGCCGGGACACTCCAACTCCCCGTGCCGGCGCTGCGCGCGTTCGCCGGCAGCGCGGCCTCCGAGCTGACCTTGGAAGTGACCGTGGTGCGGCCGGGGAGCGAGCGCATCTTCGACGTGGTCGTCGATGGCGCGACGGTCGCGACGTTCTCGTTCTTCGCGCCGCCGATGCGCGGCATGCCGATGGAGGCGACGTTCGCGATCCCGTTGGTCCCGCAGACGCGGGCGTTGCTCGGAGCGGCGAGCGGGACGAGCGGGGGCACCCTCTCGGTGTCGGTGATCGCCTCACAGGGGCGCGGCGTCGCCCCCAAGCTGACCGCACTAGCCGCCGTCGGGCAGTAACCGCAGGCGCAACCGGAACGGGCAGCCGAACGTCAGACTGAGCATGAAACGCTTGGTCTCGCTCGCGCTGCCCGTCGCCCTGAGCCTGGCGGCGGTGTGTCCGAGTGGGGCCGCTTCGCTGCCGGGTCCCGTCGTCGGCCAGCCGGCTCCCGATTTCAACCTGACCACGATCGCCGGCAAACACGTGCGGCTGGCCGATTACCGCGGCCGCACCCTGGTGATCAACGTCTGGGGCTCGTGGTGCCCGCCCTGCCGGCTCGAGACGCCGGACTTGGTCGCCGAAGCGCACGCCGAGGCGAAGGCCGGCGTCGCGTTCCTGGGCGTCGACACGACCGAGTCAGCCGAGGTCGTGCGCGCGTTCTCGATCGCCAAAGCGATCCCGTACCCGCAGGTCGCGACGACCGCCGCCAGCGCGTTCGCGCACGCCTACGCGATCCGCAACTACCCGACCACCTTCGTCATCGATCCCAGTGGCGTGCTCCGCGCGCGCCATGCCGACAACCTGCTGCCGCGCCAGCAGTTGCAGGCGTACATCGTCGCCGCGCAGCACGGCGCGACCGCGCCGCTGCAGAACCCGTTCCAGGCGCAGCTCGACGGGATGCTCGCTCCGGCGCAGTATACGTTCACCGGTGACCCGTCGATCGTGCTCGCGAGCGTGCGGCAAGCGGTTGCGGCGATCGCGAAGGTCGACGACCTGCTCGACGACGCGATGGACGACCCCTCGCGCGATCACGATCTGGTCGCGACGCAGCAAGAAGAAGAGACGCTGCGCGCCGATGCCATCGCTGCGCTGACCCCGATCGCGAACGGCGATGAACAGCAGGATCTGCTCGCGCGTCTGCACGGCGACGAAGACGCCGCGCTCGGCAAGTGGACCGACGCGCAGGCTGCCTATCAAGCTGCGCTGGCGAAGACGCCGGGCGACCTCGCCGCGCTGCAAGGACTGGCCGGAGCGGACGGCGAGCTCGGGTTGACGGCGCAGGTCGTCCAACTCGACCAGCAGATCGCGCAGCAGTCGCCCTCGCGCGCGACGTACGTGTCGCTGGCGCGCGCGCAGATCAAAGCCGGTGATGTTGCCGGCGGCGAGGCGTCGTTCGCGCACGCGATCGAACTCGCGAGCACCGAGCCGCCGCCGAACCATGCGCAGACCGCATGGACGGCACTCTATGCGGGACAGGCCGAAGCGAACCTGGGGCATACCGTCAAGGCGCGTCTGTACTTCCAGGAGGCGTTGCTCGCCGCCGAGAGCGTCTCACCGTCTGACCCCCGGCGCGACTGGTACATCGAGCGCGCACAGGAGGGAACGGTCGCACTCGGCATCGTTCCTGGCGCTCGGCCGTCGCTTTCGCTCGCGCCGTGGACCGGCCCCGATCTGCCGGGCTCGCTCGCGAGCACGATCAAGTATCGGCTGGTCGTCACCGGCAAACCCGGTACGTCGATCGACCTCGCGACGCAGGGGTTGCCGAAACGCTGGATCGGCTCGTTCTGCACCGATCGCGTCTGCGCGCCGTTTCGG
>JBEKAU010000395.1:0-3495 GCA_050015755.1 Vulcanimicrobiaceae bacterium
AGGAACTCGTCGGTCTGCTCGTAGCGCGCGTCGTGATCGAGGAAGATGCCGTCGCCGAGCAGCTCCTTCGTGTTGCCGCCGGTGACGACGTTGAGCATCAGCCGGCCGTCACTGGCGCGGTCGAACGCGGCGGCTTGACGCGCCGCTTCGGCCGGCAGGATCGAGCCGGGCCGCAGCGCGACCAGGAACTTCAACCGCTCGGTGTGGGTGACGATCGTCGACGCGGTGATCCACGCGTCGTCGCAGCCGCGACCGGTCGGCAACAGCACGCCGTAATAACCGAGCCGATCGACGGCCTGCGCGATCTCGCGCAGGTAGCGGTTCGTGGTCGTGCGCTGCCCCTCGGCACTGGCGAGATAGCGGCCGTCGCCGCCGGTCGGCAAGAACCACAGGACGTCCAGCGGACCGGTCGCGGCGCGGCTCATCGCTGCGTCCCCGCCTGCGCCGTCGCCCGCACACCCGGCGTCCACACGGCGACCTTGACGTCGACCGTGTGCGGAATCAGGCCCAGGCGGGCGAACGTGTCGGCGATGTCCTGCTGCTCGTGCACGACATCCGGCGTGAGCGGAGCGACGCCGTAATCTTTCCGCTCGGTGGCGACGAGCTCGACCGATTCGTCGACCCCCGACGCCTGCGCCAGGATGTGCGCGACCTCTTGTGGGTGCGCGTGTCCCCAGTGCGAGACCGCGTCGAGCTCGGCGATGACCGCGCTGACGACCTCCGGATAGCGCGTCGCGAAGTCACGCCGCGAGAGATAGAACGCATTGCTCGGCGCGACGCCTTCGTCGGTCGCGAGCACTTTCGCATTCGGCAAGCGCTGGTAGAGGGCAAAGAACGGATCCCAGATCACCCATGCGTCGATGCTGCCGTTCTGGAACGCCGCCGCCGCGTCGGCCGGCTGGAGGTAGAGCGTGTTGACCTGGTCGTAGCGCAGCCCCCCTTTCTCGATAAACTTCACCGCGGCGTTGTTGGCGCTCGAGCCGCGCGTGAACGCGACTTTCTTCCCGCGCAAGTCCGCGAGCGTGGTAATCCCCGCGTCCTTGTGCACGAGAATCCCCTCGCCGCGACCGCGATCCGGCGTGTACGCGACGTAGACGAGATTGGTGCCGGCGGCTTGGGCGAAGATCGGCGGCGCATCACCGGTGTATCCGAAATCGATGCTGCCGGCGTTGAGCGCCTCGAGCAGCGGCGGTCCCGATTGGAACTGGACCCACTGCACCGTGATGCCGTCGCGAGCGAAGCGCTTCTCCAGTGCGCCTTGGCCTTTGAGCAGCAAGAGATCGCCGATCTTTTGGTAGCCGATACGAACGGTGATCGGCTTCGCGCCCTCGGCGGCGACGGGTGGGGCGAGCGCGGTGACGAGCATCGCGCCCAGTGCGAGGGCGGTGGTGGTGCGCGTCAGCGTGCGCACGGCGTGGGAAAACTGCATGTCGAACTCCGGAAACGGTGTGAGGTGTGCTTAGACGGTCGCGAGCGGTTGCGGTTCCGCCTCGCGACATCGAAGCGCGTCCTCGAACGCCTCCTCGGTGTGGACGCCCAGCGCGCGGAGCAGCTGCGTGCGCAGCGCGCCGAATTCGGGATGCGCGCGATCGCGCGGCCGCGTCAGCGCGACGGTTCGCTCGAACGCGATGCGGCCGCGCTCGAGCACGAGTACCCGATCCGCCAGCAGCAACGCCTCGTCGACGTCGTGCGTGACCAACAGTGTGGCCGGCCGATGCCGGCGCCAGAGCTGCTCGACCAGGTCGTGCATGCGCAGGCGCGTGAGTGCGTCGAGCGAGGCGAACGGCTCGTCGAGCAGCAGCAGCGCGGGCTCGCGCACCAGCGCGCGGGCCAAGGCAGCTCGTTGCGCCTGGCCGCCCGAGAGCGTCACCGGCCACGCGCCGGCCCGATCGGTCAGGCCGACCTCGGCCAACGCCGCTTGTGCGCGCTCGCGCGCGTCGCCACGCTTCAGACCGAGCGCGACGTTGTCGATGACGCGCTTCCACGGCAACAAGCGCGGTTCTTGAAAGACGACCGCGCTGCGCGGCGGGATGCGCACCTCGCCGCGGTCGGGCAGGTCGAGGCCGGCCAGCGTGCGCAGCAGCGTCGTCTTCCCCGATCCGCTGGCGCCGAGCAGCGCGACGAACTCACCGGGCGCGAGATCGAGATCGAGGTCGTCGAGCACGACGTCGCTGCCGTAGGCACGGCGTAGGCCGCGGACGCGAACGCTCACCGCGCCACCGCCGGGCGCCACGCCAGCGCTCTGCGCTCGACGGCGCGCACGAGCGCGTCGGTGCCCAGACCGAGGATCGCGTAGACGAGCAGGCAGACGACGATGACGTCGGTGCGCAAGAAGTCGCGTGCGTCCATGATGAGATAGCCGAGTCCCTTGTCGGCGTTGATCTGCTCGCCGACCACCAGCGTCACCCACGCGGTCCCCAGCGCGTAGCGCAGGCCGACCAGGGCGGACGGCAGCGCGCCCGGGACGATCACGTGCTGCACGATCCCCCAGCGCGAGAGCCCGAAGATCCGCCCGGCCTCGATCAGCTTCGGATCGACCGCACGGATGCCGCCGAGCAGCGTGAGATAGACGGGGAACGTCGTCGCGAGCACGATGAGCAAGATCTTCGGCAGCTCGCCGATCCCGAACCAGAGGATCAACAGCGGCGTAAGGCCGAGCAACGGCAACGTCCGCAGCATCTGCAGCGGCGGATCGACGACGTCCTCACCGCGCCGCGAAAGGCCCGCGAGGACGGCGAGGCCCGCACCGATCAGGACGCCGATCGCAACGCCGGCCGCGACACGGCCCAGCGAGACGCCGAGATTTCCCAGCAGCTGCCCGGAGACCAGGAGCGTCCAGAACGAGACCACGATCGCCGCGGGGGCAGCGATGATCCGCGCAGGGATCAGTCCGAGCATCGAGCCGGCTTGCCAGAGGGCGATGATGACGATCGGCGAGTACCAGCGCCGCAGGCTGCTGCGTACTCCCGAAGAGACTGTGTCCACGATGACCTCTCGGTGCCGCGCCGCGAGGGCCGCGCACCGGCGTTGAAAGCGATACGGGACGCGCCGCAAGAGGTGCGGCGCGGAGTGCTCGTGCTAGCGGCGACAACAACGCCGCGATGCGGCGTGGGCCAGAGCGATCCCGTTGGTCATGGGATGGCGCCGATTCGTGCGCTGCGTCGGCTCTCCTGCCGCCCGGTGCTTGACGGGCGGCCTACCGCGATGGTATGGTTCGGCGCAATTATGCACGTTGACGACGCGCGCCGCTGTTGCCCGGGCCGAGTTCCTTCGACCCGGCGTTGTCGCGCCTCGCGTCGTGAAGCCTAGCCACTCGCGCTAGCCGACGTCCGATCACGAGCCCTCGCCGACGGCGGGGGCTCGTTCGTTTCCGTGCCTCGGCGGCGTAGCCAAGTGGTAAGGCTGGAGATTGCAAATCTCCGACCGCGGGTTCGATTCCCGCCGCCGCCTCATGCATTCGTCAGGTGAGGAACTCCCGTGCCCACATCGACCGGC
>JBEKAU010000396.1:0-3495 GCA_050015755.1 Vulcanimicrobiaceae bacterium
GTCGTTGAGGTCGGCGGCAAACGGGACCGCGGCCGCCGCTTCGTCACCGTCGAGCACGTCGTCGATCGCGCTGCGCGCGCGTTCGACCGAACGCGAGAGCACGAGCACGCGCGCGCCTTCCCGTATCAGCGTCGCAAGCGTCGCACCGCCGACCCGGCCGGTCCCACCGGCCAGCACCACCGCGTCACCGTGCACGAGCATCAGGCGCGAGCTTTCCGCCGCCGCGGCGCCGCCGCCTCTGCCGCCGGGGCACGGAAGCACGTGACGACGTGGTCGTTGACGACACCGACCGCCTGCAAGAACGCATAACAGATCGTCGAGCCGATGAAGCCGAACCCGCGCTTGCGCAGATCGGCGCTGATGCGATCGGAGAGCGCAGTCCGTGCGGGGACGTCGGCGAGCGTGCGCGGCCGGTCGAGGACCGGTGCGCCCTCGACGTACGCCCACACGTATGCGGCGAATGAGCCGAACTCGCGCTGCACGGCCAGGAACGCCTTCGCGTTGCGCACCGACCAGCTGATCTTGCCGGCGTGGCGCACGATGCCGGGATCGGCAAGCAACCGCGCTTCGCGGCGCGCGTCGAAGCGTGCGACCTTGGTCGGATCGAAGTCCGCGTACGCGCTGCGATAGGCCTCGCGCTTGCGCAAGATCGTCGACCAGGAGAGCCCGGCTTGCGCGCCTTCGAGCAGCAAGAACTCGAACAGCACGCGATCGTCGTGGACGGGCACGCCCCATTCGTTATCGTGATAGGCGATCATCAGCGGATCGGTGCCTGCCCATGCGCATCGTTGCAACTCGGCCACGCGTTCGTGCTCCTTGCATGAAACTGGGATGTTAACGCAACGATAAATTGCGCGCGCTAGCATCGCGACGTGCTTGCCTTCACTCGGCCGCGCGTTCTCCTGACGTCAGCGGCACTCTTTTTCGCGCTCGCGACAAACGCGAACAACGTTTTTGCGCAAACGGCGCCCACGCCTGCTCCCTCGCCCACGCCGTCATCGAATCCGTTGACGTTTCGCGGATATTTCCGCCTGTACGACTTTACGCGGACGAATGCGAGCACCGGTACCGGCGGTGCCGGTCAGGTCAACCAGGCCGCGGTCGAACCCGCGCTGAGCCTGCACGCCGACTATCGCGTGTTCGACAACTTCTCGATCGGCGGATCGTACCTGTACGCGACGCCGCTCGACGGCTGTCCGAACCCGCTCACGCACCAGCAACCCTACAATGCGACGACGAACCCGTGCGGCTTCCAAGCCGCGGGACCGATGCTCAACCCCGACGACACCCTGCCCGACTTCGCGCTCAGCACGTTCTACGAAGCCTACCTGACGTATAAGGATGCGCACCTGTACGGCAAAGTCGGCGATCAGGTCATCAACACGCCGTGGGCCAACGCGTCGGACTCGCGCCTCAAGCCGAACGCCTTCCAGGGCGCCGACATCGCGTACACCTTCACCGGCGGGATGTCGGTCGACGTGATGGACATGGACCGCTTCGAGGCACGCACCGAGTCGGGCTTCAGCAATGAGACGCTGTTGACGTCGGTCCAGCCGAAGTACGCCAGCAGCGGTCTGCCCGCGTACCTGTACTATGCCGGTGGCCAGGGTGTGACGACCAGCGGTTTCCAGTATGCACGCGTCGGTTACAGCGGCGGCCCGCTGACGACGAACGTCTACTTCTATCAGTTCGACGACATCGCCAACCTCGCGTGGGCGGACTGGAAGTACACCTGGAACGCACAACCGATGCATCCGTATCTGGCGCTCCAGGGCGGCGTCGAGCACAACGACGGTACCAGCGAGCTCGGTACGATCGACAGCAGGGTCATGGGCGCCCAGCTCGGCGCGTCGCTCTCGCGGACCGTCTCCGTCAACGCGAGCTGGAACGACATTCCGCGCCAGACCGCCACCCTCGATTCACTCCCGGCGGGCGTCAGCTGCAGCGCGAAGTACCAGATCTCGGCCAAGGCCGGCGACACGTTCCCGTACTTCCTCCCCTCGAACGCGCCCGAGTGCATCAAGAACTCGAACGGCACCTATGAGGTCGAATACGGCGGGATCGCGAGCCCCTACACCGACTCGTATGCGACCGACCCGCTCTACACGACGAGCCTCACCCAGGGCATGGCCGACCGCCGCGCGCCCGGTGACGGCGTCAAGATGGCCGCCACCTACACGAGTCTGGACAAGCGCTTCATCTTCTCGCTGAGCCGCGCATACTATGACTACGGCTTCCTGCTCGGCGAACAACAGACGGCGGAGACCGACGCCGATGCGACGTGGTATGCGATGCCGCTGCGCCCGGGCCCCTACAAGGGGCTGCTGCTGCGCTACCGCTACGGCGCGCGCACGTTCGACGACGTCGCGATCTACGGCGGATTGCCGCTCTTCAAGTACAACCGCGCCCAGCTCGAATACGACTTTTAGAGGCTGTCACGGCGGCGCTACGGCGCCGCCGTCGCATGCCCCATTCCGAAGAAGACGCCGATCGTGGCGCCGCGACGGGCGTAGACCGGAGCGCCGGTAAAACGATCGTGCTGATCGCCGAGCTCACCAGCGAGGACATAGCCGAAGCGCGGCGTGAGCCAACGGCGATAGGTCAGGTCCACCACCAAGGTTCGCTCTTGCGTCGAGAGCGCAACGAACGGATCGTTCACCTCGAACGCCGGCTCGACGCCGTTCTGGGCGCTGAGTGTCCAGGTCGCGCGCCCCTGGTCGCCCAGTTCGAGCGTCCCGAGGAACGATGAGGCGGAGACCTGACCCTGCGTCCACAGCGGCAGATACCGCACCGTGACGTTCCCGTGGGGAAAGTACAGCGTCGGTCCCACGTTGAGATAGCGTTGGACGAGCCCGTTGTAGGCGACCAGTTCGCCGGCGCCCTCGGCGAAGACGAGGTTGCGGGCCACCGTCGGGTCCGCTTCGGCAAAGATGCCGCGCCGCGGAAAGATCGTGCCGCTCGAGCTCTGCAGCTGGACGTAGCCGAACAGCTTGGGCGAGAACGTGTGGTAGTCGTCGACGCTGAAAAACGTCCCCGAGGTGGGGAACGCGCTGTCATGATCGGCGCGGGTCACGATCGCAAAGCCGGGCTTGTCGTTGGCACCCGCGATCGTCCGCCCCGAGAACGTCTCGAACTGCCAGGGGCCGTAGACGGCGCCGGGCGTGAAGCCGATCGATGACGCGTCGACTTCGAACACCGTCGAGGGCGCGTCGGCGAGGGCGGGAAGCCACGCCGCAGCGACGAGCGCGGCGGCCAGCAGAATCGGACGGTACATCATCGGACGAACGCGAGCTCCGGGATGACGGCGTCGAACACATCGGGATCGCCGTTGACGGCAAGATAGGAGTAGACGGCATCCCTGCCGACCGGGTGCGTGCCGGCAACCTGCGTCCCGGCGCGCAGACGCGGAATCGCGAAAGCGACGCCGCGGAGTCCCTCGGAGAGGGCGAGGTGCACGGCGTAGCCATGGTCGCGCCGGGCGAAGTGCATCTGGAC
>JBEKAU010000397.1:0-3473 GCA_050015755.1 Vulcanimicrobiaceae bacterium
GAGCAGCAGCACGGCGCCGGCCAGGACGTGAGCGAGATGGGTGCCGGTCAGGCAGTAGAAGAGGGTCCCGTACGCGTTGGTGTCGACGCGGAAGTTCGCGCGCGACCAGTCGTCGAGCGCGATGTAGGCGAAGCCGAGCGCGAAGAACAGCGTGAGCAGCAGCATCCCGCGCGCGATGCGGGGGCGCCCGCGGCCGGCGGCGACCTGCGCGATTCCCATCGAGATGCTGCCCAGCCCCAACAGCACCGTGCCGAAGGTGGCCGAGGCGACGTCGAGTTGGGTCCCGGGCGGCGGCCACAAGCTCGTCTGTCCGCGCAGATCGTAGTAGGCCGCCAGCAGCCCCGCGAACAGCATCGATTCGGACGCGAGGAAGACGACGACCCCGAAGACGAGGGGATGTGCGCGGACCGGCAACGGTCGCATGCCGTGTCCCTACCCAGTCGTGCGCGCCGCGAAAACGGGTACACAGGCGAGGTGCACGGTCGATTCTGGCCCGCCGCCGTCACCTCACAGGCGTCGGCGATGACCGGTGATTGGGTGGTGTTCCTCGTGTGCGGCGGATGCGTGGCGCTGCTCGTGTGGGGATTGATCCTCTTCGCCGTGCTGCGCTGGCGACGGCGCGCCGCAGGCGGATTGCCGCCGCAATTCAACCGCAACAATACGCTCGAGATCACCTGGACCGTCATCCCGCTGGTGCTGGTGGCCGTGCTGTTCGTCTACACGTACCGGGTCGAAGCCGGTGTCGAAGCACTCGCGCCGCGTCCGGCCACGACGATCTCGGTCACCGGGTTCCGCTGGGGCTGGACGTTCGCGTACGACGGCGGCCCGACCGTCACCGGGACGGCGAACGCGCCGCCGACGATGGTGCTGCCGGTCGGTGAGACGACGCGGATCACGATCACCTCGAGCGACGTCAACCACGCCTTCTGGGTGCCCGCGTTCCTCTTCAAGCGCGACGCGATCCCGGGTCTGGTGACCCAGTTCGACGTGGAGCCGACCCGAGCTGGGACGTTCGCCGGCAAGTGCGCGGAGTTCTGCGGCTTGCAGCACGCGCTCATGGGCTTTACCGTGCGGGTGGTCTCGCCCGCGCAGTACGCCGCCTGGCGTCACGGAGGGACGACGTGAGCACGGCCGAGCTCGCGCCGCCTCGCATCGAGGCGGAGTCGAACGATCTGCTCGGGTGGCTGACGACCACCGATCACAAGCGGATCGGCATCCTGTACTTGGTGACGAGCCTGGTCTACTTCGGCGTCGCAGGGCTGCTCGCGGTTGCGATTCGCACCCAGCTCGCACGTCCCGACAATACGTTCGTGAACGCGCAGCAGTTCGCGCAGCTCTTCACGCTGCACGGCACGGCGATGATCTTCTTGTTCGTCGCGCCGTTCGCGTTCGGGCTGGCGAACTTCCTCATCCCGCTGCAGATCGGCGCCGCCGACATGGCGTTTCCGCGGCTGAACGCGACCTCGTATTGGATGTTCCTCTTCGGCGGGTTGACGGTGTTCGCCGGCGCGGCGACCAACGAGGGCGCGGCGGGGAACGGCTGGACCTCGTACGCGCCGCTCTCGGAGATCGCGCTGAGCACCGGGCTCGGCCAGGACTTGTGGATCGTCGGCATCTTCCTGGTCTCGGTAGCGACGATCCTCACCGCGATCAACTTCGTGACGACCGTCTTCATCTACCGCGCGCCGGGGATGACGATGTGGCGGTTGCCGATCTTCACCTGGGAGATGATCGCGACCTCGCTGCTCGTCTTCATGGCGTTCCCGTCACTGGCGGCCGACTTGCTGCTGCTCTTCGTCGACCGGCACCTGGGGGGCCACGTCTTCGACCCCACCTACGGCGGCAACGCGCTGCTCTGGCAGCACCTGTTCTGGTTCTTCGGCCACCCGGAAGTCTACGTGATGATCCTGCCGTACTTCGGGGTCGTGAGCGAGATCATTCCGGTCTTCTCGCGCAAGCCGATCTTCGGCTACACGGGCCTGGTGTTGGCGGCGTTCGCGATCGCCGGTCTCTCGATGGGCGTGTGGGCCCACCACATGTTCACCAGCGGCGCCGTCGACGATCCGTTCTTCAGCGCGGTCTCGTTCCTGATCGCGGTCCCGACCGGGGTGAAGTTCTTCAACTGGATCGCGACGATGTGGCGCGGTCAGATCACCTTGGCGACGCCGATGTTGTTCTGCATCGGCTTCTTGTTGAATTTTCTGCTCGGTGGGGTGACCGGGGTGATGATCGCCTCGCCCCCGATCGACTTCCAGGCACACCAGTCGTACTTCATCGTCGCGCACATGCACTATGTGCTCGGCGGCGGCAGCCTGTTCGCGATCTTCGCGGCGCTGTTCTTCTGGTGGCCGAAGATGTTCGGCATCAAGCTCGACGAGACGCTGGGCAAGGTGTGCTTCTTGCTGCTCTTCGTCGGCTTCAACGTCACCTTCTTCCCGATGCACCTGATCGGGCTCTACGGGATGCCGCGCCGCGTCTACACCTATCCGCCCAGCGGGCCGTTGCCGGAGCTGAACCTGGTGGCGACGATCGGATCGTACGTCATGCTGCTCGGCGTGCTGACGTTCATCGCCAACGTCATCGTGTCGGCGCGGCGCCGCGAGCCGGTCGGCGACGATCCGTGGGGCGGCAACTCGCTGGAATGGGCGACCAGCTCGCCGCCGCCCGAGCACAACTTCACCGCGCTGCCGCCGATTCGCAGCGAACGGCCGGTGTTCGACGCGCGCCACCCCGAGCTGACCCCGCCATGAGTGTCGGCGTTCGGCTGTTTCTTTCCTCGGCGTTGTTCGCGACGGTGATCGCGGTCGTGTACTGGTACCTGAGCCGCGAGCCGGCGGGGACGATTCTGCTGGCCGTGATGGCGTTCGGGCTCTCGTTCGCGGCCGGCTACATGATCCTCGCCGAGCGCGACGCCGATCTCGTCGGCGATCGCAAGCACGCCGCGATCGACGAAGAGACCGGCGTGCTGGTCGGCACCTACAGCCTGCATTCACCGCTGCCGCTCTGGAGCGCGCTCGCGATCACCTGCACGCTGCTCGGCTTGATCCTCTCGCCGGCGCTCACCGCGATCGGGCTGATCGGCGGCCTCACGCTCGGCGTGTTCTTCATCCTGCAGAGCCGCTGAGCGCGGCGGGAGAGGCACGCAGGTCGCGGGGCGAAGAGCGTCGTTCGATCATGCGCAGCCCAACCGTTTCCGACCCCCCGCTCGACGCCGTCCTCGCCGGCGGCGCCAGTTCGCCGGTGCGCGCCGGACGCCGCGTCGGCGGCGCGCCGTTCGTCTGTGCGCGCGCCGAGGGGGCCCATGCCTACGATCGCGAGGGACGGCGCTACGTCGACTACGTGATGGCCTACGGGCCGCTGCTCTTCGGCCACACGCCGCCGTTCGTGCGCGACCTCGACGCGCTCGCCGCGCAGGGCATCGTGCACGGCTCGACCTCGCCGCTCGAGCTCGAGCTGGCGGAGCGTATCCGCGG
>JBEKAU010000398.1:0-3457 GCA_050015755.1 Vulcanimicrobiaceae bacterium
CGTGCGTGAGGGAGGCTTCGCCAGCTATCCCGAGCAGATCGACGGCCCGAAGCGGCGCGTGCGCCCCGAGTCGTTCAAGGATCACTTCTCGCAGGCCACGCTGTTCTGGAAGAGCATGTCGCCGGTCGAACAAGACCACATCGTCGGCGCGTTCTCGTTCGAGTTGGCGAAGGTCGAGCGCGAGCCGATCCGGCAGCGCGTCCTCGATCGCATGCTCGCCAACATCGACGGCCAGTTGGCCGAGCGGGTCGCCGCCAATATCGGCCTGACCGTCGAGCGCTTCGCGCCGCCGGAGGGCAAGCGCAACGGCAAGGCCGCCAAGCTCGCAGCGTCTCCGGCGCTCAGCCTGCTCAACCAGCCGCAGAGCGCGAAGACCCGCAAGGTCGCGATCCTCGCCGCGCCCGGCGTCGCCGACGCCGACGTCGCCGCCATGAAGAAGGCCCTCGCAGCCGCGGGCGTCCGCGCGTTGGTGATTGCGCCGCGGCTCGGCGTGCTGGCGGGCGTCGGCGGGACTGTCGCCGTCGACCACACGCTGGTGACCATGCCCTCGGTCGTCTTTGACGCCGTCTACCTGCCCGGTGGTCCCGACAGCGTCCAGGTGTTAGCCGAGGACGGCGACGCGGTCCACTTCATCGCCGAAGCCTACCGCCATTGCAAGGCGATCGCCGTGACCGGCGAGGCGACCGAGCTGCTCGACGCGGCCGGCATTCGCGCCGACGGCGAGCCGGTCGACGGGCTCATCGTCGCCGACGACGCGCACGAGGCGGCAGCGCCGTTCCTCGCCGCAATCGCCGCCCACCGAGCCTGGGCCCGCGCCGACAAGGACGCCGTCCCGGCCTAGCGTGCCTTCGGGACGGAAGGTCCGGCAGAGCTCGGTCGCCAGTCGACCGGCGCGGTCGACGTCGGTCTGCCGCGCCGCCGGCACGCCAGCGGCAATCCAACGGTTGACCGTTTGCCGCGAGACGTGAAAGAGGCGGCCTGTTTCGGCCGGGCTCCGTCCGAAAGCCTCGATAACCTGTTCGAGGGCGCCCCCACTCGTGATTTCGCCGACGGGCGCGGTTTTCCGGTCTTCGAGAAACGCCGGCCTCCGTGGACGCTGGAACGGCGGAGCAGGGACGGCCTTGACGTGCTGGACGCACTCAGGTAGACTATGGCGGTTGTGGTCCGTGCCGCGAACGCCGTCTTGGCGTGCGCGGCGAAAGGCGATAGTCGAAACGCCTGGGCCCGTGGATATCCTGAGAGGGATCGATCAACGTGAAGAACATCATCGGCCGCAAGGTCGGGATGACCAGTGTGTTCACCGAGGATGGCCGGAGTGTTCCGGTCACCGTGATCCAGGCTGGTCCATGCACCGTGGTACAGAAGAAGACGAAGGACAGCGACGGCTACGAAGCCGTCGCACTCGCGTACGGCGACGTGAAGCCCTCGCGCCTGACGAAGGCGCTGCAGGGTCATTATAAGCGCGCCAACCTGACGCCCAAGCGTCACATCCGCGAGTTCCGCACCGGCATCGAGGGCATCGAGCTGGGTGCGACGATCACCGTCGAGGGGTTCGCGCAAGGCGATCGCGTCGACGTGGCCGGCATCTCGAAGGGCCACGGCTTCGCCGGCGGCATCAAGCGCTGGAATTTCAGCGGCGGCGGCGCGAGCCACGGCTCGATGATCCACCGTCAGCCGGGCTCGAACGGCGATACGAACGCGGGGCACACGCCGCGCGGCAGCCGTCGGCCGGGTCACTACGGCGTCGACCGCATCACGCACCAGAATCTGGAAGTCGTGCGCGCGGACGCCGAGCGTAATTTGTTGCTGGTCCGCGGCCCGGTCCCCGGACCGAAGAACGGCCTCGTGATCGTGCAGCAGTCCGTCAAGACGAAGGTGAGCGCCTGATGCCGCAGGTCATCGACGCCAAGGGCAAAGTCGTCCGCGAGCAAGACGTCCCGGCCGCATTCGCGGGTTCGGTCGACGGCAAGCAGAACGCGGTGTTCCGTGCCGTGTTCCGCGAGCTGGCGAGTCCGCGCGCGGGAACGGCGAAGACGAAGAAGCGCGACGAGGTTTCCGGCGGTGGACGCAAGCCGTGGAAGCAGAAGGGAACCGGCCGCGCGCGCCAGGGTTCGAACCGTTCGCCGCAGTGGGCGCACGGCGGTGTCGTGTTCGGCCCGCAGCCGCGCTCGTACGTCAGCCGTCTGAACAAGAAGGAGCGCAAAGGCGCGCTCGTCGCCGCGCTCTCCGATAAGTTCCAGTCCGGCGGCGTGACCGTCCTCGACCCCTCGGGTCTGGGCGAAGCGAAGACCAAGGCCTTCGCGACGCTGCTGTTCGGCTCGCCCAAGGCGGCCAAGACCGGCGATCGTACGCTGGTGGTCTACGCCGGCAGCGAGCTCGCCTCGGTCGGCGCCTCGCTCGACCGCGGTCTGCGCAATCTCGAGCGCGTCTCCGTGACGCACACCGGCGCCCTCGACATCAAGGATGTCGTCGGCTTCGCGCGGCTCGTCCTCACCACCGCCGCCCACGACGAACTCGTCGCCGCGCACGGCAAGGAAAAGCAGTGATGTTCAATCCGAGCCCCCTCGGGGAATCTCGCCTCGCTATCATGTTCCCGGGCTCGGACGCCCGGGGGCCCCGCCGCGCAGCGGTGGGGGGCGTGGGGTTCCGCGAACGCGGAACCCACGGACCTTCGGTCCGGCGCGCGAAGCGCGTGGGAGCTTCGCTCCCGTCCGGGACGGAGCGCCGTTAAAATGGAAGCGCGCGACGTGATCGTGGCTCCGCTCATCACCGAGAAGTCGATGGTGGGCACCGTGGTCCAGCAGTACGCCTTCGAAGTGAACCCGCACGCCACGAAGACGCAGATCAAGCACGCCGTCGCCGAGATCTTCGGCGTGACCGTGCTCAAGGTCAACACCGTCAACGTGGGCGGCAAGAAGAAGAACTTCGCCCGTCGCGGCCGCCGTTCGTCCGGCATGCAGAGCGACTGGAAGAAGGCGATCGTCACCATCGCACCCGGCCAGAAGATTCAGCTGGGCGGCGTGAACTACTTCGAGCAATAAAATGGCTGTTAAGAAGTACAAGCCCACCTCGGCCGCGCGCCGCTTCATCACCACCGCCGACTTCTCCGAGATCTCGAAGAAGGCGCCGGAGAAGTCGTTGCTCGAGGTCCGCAAGAAGCATTCGGGCCGCAACAACAACGGCCACATTACGACGCGGCACAAAGGCGGCGGCACGCGCAAGCAGTACCGCCTGATCGACTTCAAGCGCACGAAGGACGCCATCCCGGCGAAGGTCGCGGCGATCGAGTACGATCCCAACCGCACGGCGCGCATCGCGCTGCTCCACTACCGGGACGGCGAGAAGCGCTATATCCTCGCGCCCGTCGGCCTCAAAGTCGGCGACGTGATCGAGTCGGGTCCGACCGCGGACATCAAGATCGGCAACGCACTGCCGCTGGCCAACATCCCGCTCGGTA
>JBEKAU010000399.1:0-3428 GCA_050015755.1 Vulcanimicrobiaceae bacterium
CGACGTCGCCGGCTTCGCCGCATTCGACGAAGAAGCGACGCGCCTGGGACGCCTGCTGTTCGAGAGCTTCGACGACCCGGAGCCCTCGTTCGCGCGCTTCCCCGACGACGTGCAGGCGACGCTGCGCGGATCGGTCGCCGACTTCGTCGCGCGCTACGTGCGCACGCCGGCGCTGGCGGCGACGCTCTGCACCGACGGGCTGATCGGCACCGACGCGGGGCCGCGCGATCCCGGGACCGCCTATGTCCTCGCCCACCACTACGCCGGCCGCGCGCTCGGCGTGCAGGGCGCATGGGGGTTCGTGCGCGGCGGAATGGGCGCCGTGTCGCAGGCGATCGCGGGTGCGGCCCGCGCGCACGGCGCCGAGCTGCGCACCGCTGCGCCGGTCGAGCGCATCGTCGTGGACGACGGCCGCGCCGCGCGGCTGGAGCTGCGCGACGGGGAGGTCGTCGAGGCGCGGGCGATCCTGGTGAACGCCGATCCGAAGACGCTCTTCTTGCGGCTGCTCGCGCCGACCGACGTGCCGGAAGCATTGCTGGCCCGCGCGCGCGGATGGCGCAGCAACGGCGTCGCGTTCAAACTCAACCTGGCACTCGGCGAGTTGCCCGATTTCACCGCCCGGCCCGGCCGCGAGCAGCAGCCGCACCACCGCGCGACGATCCACGTCACGCCCTCGGTCGACTACTTGCAGCAGGCATACCTCGACGCGCGCGAAGGCGGGACGTCCCCGGCGCCGATGCTCGAGTGCTTCATGCAATCCCCGACCGATCCGTCGATGGTGCCGGCGGGAAAACACGTCCTCTCGGTCTTCGCGCAGTACTTCCCGTACGATCGTCCCGATCGCGCCTGGCTCCCCTCCGATCGCGAGGCCATCGCGGACCGCATCGTCGCGACGCTCGCGCAGTACGCACCAAATCTGCCGGCCGCGATCGAAGCGCGTCAGGCGCTAGGCGCGCCCGACCTCGAGGCGACGTTCGGGTTGAGCGGCGGCCAGATCTTCCACGGCGAGCTCTTGCCCGACCAAATCTACGAACACCGGTTCCCCGTTCGTTCCGAGATCGCGGGCCTGTATCTGTGCGGTTCCGGCACGCACCCGGGCGGTTGTGTGAGCGGCTTCCCGGGACGTCGCGCGGCGCAGGCAGTCCTTGCCGACGCGCGAACAAGCGCAGCGGCATTCTAAGAGGAGTCATCATGCACAAGACCGTCATCACCGCCGCGATCGGCGCGGCACTGGTCCTCGCGGGGACGGCGCAAGCGCCCTCACCGTCGGCACCGTTCGTCATCAAGTTGGTCGAACAGAACAAGTCCGGCGAGTCCGGTACCGCCACGTTGAGCGACACCTCGGGCGGCATGGTCGTCAAGCTGGCGATGACCGGCGGCGACAGCAAGGGTCCGCAGCCGGCCCACATCCACGTCGGCACCTGCGACAAGCTCGGAAAAGTCGCCTATCCGCTCACCAACGTGGTCGACGGCATCTCGTCGACGACGATCAAGGGCGTAACGATCGCGGACCTCGAGAAGAGCCCCTACGCGATCAACGTCCACCACTCGACGACCGATGTGGCCACCTATGTCGCCTGCGCCCCCGTCGTCGCGCCCAAGTAGTCACCCACCGTTCAACGAGGGCGCCGCGCACAACGCGGCGCCTTCACGCTTCGGCGTGCCCGAGCTCGCCGAGATGCCCGATGACATCCGCGCGCTCTGCGAGGAGACGCGGGCGAAGATCGGTTTCGTCCCCAACGTCTTCCTCGCGTACGCGAAGCGCCCCGAGCACTTCCGCGCGTTCATGCACTACCACGATCTCCTGATGAAAGGCCCGAGCGGCCTCTCACGCGCCGAACGCGAGGCGATCGTCGTCGCCGTCTCGGCCGCGAACGATTGCCTCTACTGCGTGACCGCGCACGGCGCCGCGCTGCGCATCCTCGGCAAGGACGAGATCGTCGCCGATCAGATCGCGACCAATTGGCGCACCGCCGACCTCGCGCCCCGGCTGCGCGAGATCTTGACCTTCGCTTCGCGCGTCAACGAGCCGGGCTTCGTCGCCACCGATCGCGACCTGGCCGAACTGAAAACCGTCGGGCTGACCGACGAGGACGCCTGGGACATCGCCGCCGTCGCAGCCTTCTTCGGCTTCTCCAACCGCATGGCGGGCCTGATGGACATGCGCCCCAACCCACAGTTCTACGAGATGGGCCGCTAAGGGATCGTCGTCTTCTCGAACGCCGTCGTGCAGTCGAAGAACGGAAACCGGGCGTGCCCAAGGTACGTTCGGCAGAAGTCCATGGCTTGATAACGCGAGCCCGATCGGATCTTCAGCATCGCAAAGAATGTAATGGCGACAGGGCCGTGCTGCCATACATGGAGCTCGTCGTTCTTGAAAAACGGACCGGGAATACTCAGTCGAACAGCACCTTGCGACGGCAACGGAATCTCACGGGCGACCTCGAGTCGATCAATCGTGCTTCCCTTCGGCCCCGCGAAGATGTGCGGCTCGTACTCCATCGACGGGATACCACGCGACATGTACGCGCCGCCGAGCTTCACGGCGCCTGGTGCTCCGGTGTTCACCACGTCAAACGCGAGGAAGACCTCCGTTTCGTCGGCCTCAATCGCCCTCTCTTCGACGGCGAAGTTCTGCAGCGTGGTCGTCGAGGGCGCCGGTGAACCGTCGGCCGCGGCGAGCGACGGGAGAGCGACGAGCAGCATGGTGAGCGCGAGGAAGCGGCGCATTACCCAAGCGCGGTGATGCAGGCGGCGAATGTTGCGGGGTCGACGTTGCCGCCGCTCAGGACGACGCCGACGCGCGCGCCCTGCACGTCGATCTTTTCTTCCAGCAAGGCGGCGAGCGCGGTGGCGCCGCTGGGTTCGAGTACCAGTTTGAGGCGTTCGAATGCGAAGCGCATCGCGGCCCGGATCTGATCGTCGGTGACGGTGACGACGCCGGCGCCCAGGCGACGCACGATCGGCCACGTCAGCTTGCCCGGCGCTTGCGTCTGCTGACCGTCGGCGATCGTCTGCGGGACGGGAATCTCGACGATCTCGCCGGCGTCCCACGAACGCTCCCAATCGTCGCCCGCGGCCGGCTCGACGCCGTAGACCTGCACTCCGGGACTCAGCGCGGCCGAGGCGATACAGCAGCCCGCGAGCAAACCGCCGCCGCCGAGCGGCACCAGCAGTACGTCGAGCGGACCGGTCTCTTCGATCAGCTCGAGCGCGACCGTTCCTTGTCCGGCGATGACGTGCGGGTGGTCGTAGGGCGGCAGCAGCGTCGCGCCACGCTCGGCCGCGATCGATGCGGCCAGCTCGGCGCGATTCATCGTCGCGCGGTCGTACGTGACGACCGTCGCGCCGTAGCCGCGCGTCGCGGCGAGCTTGGCGGCCGGCGCATCCTCGGGCATGACGATCGTCGCCGGAACGTCGAGCAGCTT
>JBEKAU010000400.1:0-3425 GCA_050015755.1 Vulcanimicrobiaceae bacterium
CGAGAGCGCGTTGAGGACGCGCGGCCGCGCGAGGCGGACGAGCGTGACGCCGTCCTGCGGTCGCTCGACGATGAGGTTGTCGCTCACAGGGTCCTCCGATCGTACACGCGCTTGGCCTTACCGGCCTCGATTCGCTCGATGCTGCCCGGCGCGAGCACCGTCGTCTGCAACGAGACGAGCAACGTCTCTGCGAGTCGTGCGTTCACGGCGCGCGCGAGCGCGGCGACGTCGACGCTTGCGTCGGCCGCATGCTCGACTTCGACCGTCATCGTATCCAGGCCGCCGGCCGGGCGATCGACGAGGATGCGATAGTTCGCCGACAGCTCGGGGAAGCGCAGCAGCACCTCTTCGATCGCCGAGGGGAAGACGTTGACACCGCGGATGATCAGCATGTCGTCGACGCGGCCGGTGAACCAGTCGATGCGCGCCGTCGTGCGCCCGCAGCTGCAGCGCTCGCGCACCATCGACGTCAGATCGCGGGTGCGGTAGCGCAGCACCGGCATCGCCTCGCGCGTCAGCGTCGTGAGCACCAGCTCACCGCGCTCGCCGTCGGCCAACGGCTTGCCGCTCTCCGGATCGATGATCTCGGCCAGGAAGTGATCTTCTTGGATATGCATGCCGTTCTTGGCGCTGCACTCTTGCGCGACACCGGGCCCGATGATCTCGGTCAACCCATAGATGTTGGTACAGGTGACGTCGAGCAGCTCCTCGAGCTCCGCGCGCATCTCACGCGTCCACGTCTCAGCCCCGCAGATCGCGTAGCGCAGCGAGGCCGGCTTCTTCCCTTCGGCGCGCAGCCGCTCGCCGATCACCATCGCATACGAGGGCGTCGCGCCGAACCCGACCACCGGCAAATCGCAAAGCAGTTGTAGCTGCCGTCCAGTATTGCCGCTGGACGCCGGGATGACACACGCCCCGAGCGCCTCGCACCCGCCGTGCGCGCCCAGGCCGCCGGTGAACAGCCCATAACCCCACATCACCTGGAACATATCGCCCGGCTCGATTCCACCGGCCGCCAGACTCCGCGCGACGACCTCGCGGAAGATGCGCTCGTCCTCACGCGTGTACGCCCCGACGGTCGGATTCCCGGTCGTCCCGCTCGACGCATGGATGCGCGTCAACTCCCGCTCGGGAACCGCGAGCAACCCGAGCGGATACGCATCGCGCATGTCGGCCTTCGTGCTCCACGGCAACCCGGCCAACTCGTCGAGCGATGCCGGGGGCGCGACGCCGCGCAGCCGCTCACGGTAGATCGGGTTGGCATCGCGCAACCGCTCGACCAGCGCCTGCAGCCGTTCGAGCTGGAGCGCTTCGAGTGCGTGCCGCTCGAGCGTCTCGAACTCGGGTTGGAAGATCATGTCACGAAACTACGCGCGCCCTGGTGACGAGTCCCGCGCTACCCGCAGAGGTCGGCGATAACGGGCTTGTACGCGTGGGCGGTCGCGAGAAATGCCGCCAGGGCTGGGCTGCGGCCCGCCTGGCGGAAGACCAAGCCGAAACGTTGGCGGACGGTCGGAATCGCGAACGGGACGACCTCGAGCGAGCCGGCGTCGAGTTCGGGCTTGACGGCCCAGCGCGGGAGGAATGCGATGCCGGCACCGTCGGCCACGAGCCGCTTGATCAGCGCGACATCGTTGCTGGTGACGGCGATCGGGACGGCGGCCTGCGCCAGCGCGCGGTGCAGCTCGGGCGAGCCATCCCACACGAGGACCCGGTCCGCCCGCGGGCCGGAGAGCGCGACGGCAATCACCTCCGTGTGGCCGAGCTGGTCGACGGCGAGATCATCGGCGTCAGCCGGCAGCGTCACGAACGCGGCGTCGGCGTCCTCAGTACGCACGGCGGCGAGCGCGGCATCGCGACCGATCCCCGAGCGCATCGTCAGCACGACGTCGGGGTAGCTGCGCGCGAAGCGTTCGTAGAGGCCGACGTAGAGGAACGACGAGGCGACCGTCTCGGCGACGATGCGCAGCCGGCCGGCGAGCGCGCGCGGCGTGTCGAGCAAATCGCGCACGCCGTCGGTCAGGCCGACGATCTCGCGGGCGCGCGGCAAGAGCGTCGTACCGGCTTCGGTCAGTTCGACGGTGCCGCGCTCGCGCACGAACAGCGCGGTTCCCAGCAGCGTCTCGAGCGCACGGATCTGTTGGCTGACCGCCGACTGGGTGAGGAACAGCTCGTCGGCGGCAAGGGTGAAGCTGCGGTGCTTGGCAACCGCGAGGAACGCACGCAGCGTCCGCAACTCCACGCTTCGACTTCCTTTAGGCGGATCGGCCGCAGGCCGAACGCGACCGGTTCACGTCAGTGAACCCACTACACCGTGCGGCGGGCCGTTGCGTCGAAGATCGCGGCGAGCTTGCCGTCGCGATCCAGGTCGTGCTGCGCGGAGATCTCGTTCGCCTCGGCGATCGCCTTGTCGCAGGCGTCGTCCGCGGCGCTGCGTGCACCGAGGCGCTCGAGCGCGGCGATCACCTGGTCGGCGGTTGCGTCGTCGAGCGCGTCGTTCGACGCGTACGCATCGGCGACGGTCGTGCGATCGGCAGACTCGGCACCGTGCAGCGCCCACGCCACCGGGAACGACCACTTGCGGCGGCGGATGTCGGCGCCGCTGGGCTTGCCGGTCTCCGCGGTTGCGCCCCAGGTGCCCAAGATGTCGTCGCGGATCTGGAACGCGAGTCCGTACGCGCGGCCGACCCGGCCGTACGCGTCGGCGCGATCTTCCGGCGCCCCGGCGGCCAGCGCGCCCAATTCGCACGAAGCACCGAACAGGGCCGCGGTCTTGCCTTCGATCATCCGCAGGTACTCGTCGAACGAGACGAACGGCGCGCGCTCGAAGCCGATGTCGTACGCCTGCCCCTGGCACATGCGAAAGTGCGCGCGGTAGAGACAGCGCGCCATCGCGACGACGGTCTCCGCCGGCAGTTGTGCCGAACCGTCGATCAGCGTGAGGTAGCTGAGCGCGCAGAGCGCGTTGCCGGCTTCGAGCGCCGCCGGGATCCCGTAGGTCGACCACAGCGTCGGGCGGCCGTGACGCAGCTCGTCGCGGTCTTCGATGTCGTCGTGGACCAGCGAGAAGTTGTGCAGCAGCTCGAGCGCGGCGGCCGCGCCGAACGCAGCGTCCGCGCCCGCGCCTTCGGTCTCCGCGACGGCGACCAGGATGCGGGGACGCAGTCGCTTGCCGCGCTTCGCGCTCGGGTCGTCGAGCGCGAAGTGCTCACGGATCAGCGCGCGGTTCGGTGAGCTGGCGTCGAGACGGTCGAGTGCGCCTTCGAGATATCCCTCGAAGGCCTCGAAGGGAGCTCGGGCCAGCACTACCGAGCGACGAAGCTCTTGACCGACGCGATGATGCTCGCCGGGCGCATGTGATCGGCGGCGGCAGTCGCCTCGAAGCCGGAGTGGACCATGCAGTCCTCGCACTTCGGATTGCCGCT
>JBEKAU010000401.1:0-3422 GCA_050015755.1 Vulcanimicrobiaceae bacterium
AGCTGGCCGCGCGCAACACGACCCTCGCGCTGCCGCCCGGCTCGCGACTCATGGAGACGGGCGGCTTCAAGGGCCGTACCCGCGTCGTCGAACGCACCTGGCTCTACCGCGAAGCGGCAGCACGGCTCGGCCTTCCGATCGACACGATCCTCGCCGAGTACGGCATGACCGAGCTGTCCTCACAATACTACGATGCGCCGCGGACCCGCGATCGCATCGAGCCGCGGGTGAAGACGGCGCCGCCGTGGTTGCGCCCGATCGTCGTCGACGGCGAAGGCCGCCCGGTCCCGCGGGGCGTCGTCGGCGCATTGCGTCACATCGACCTCGCCAATCGCGGCTCGGTCATCGCGATCGAGACCGAAGACCTCGGCGCGCTGGTCGACGACGGGATCGTCCTGCTCGGCCGGGAGCAGGGCGCCGAGCTGCGCGGCTGCTCGCTCGACGCCGAAACGCTGCTCGCTCGCCGCGGTTGATGGGTGGCGCGGGACGCGCGTCGAAGATGGTATACCAGCTCGCGCGCTCCTCGTGGAGGACTCCTTGATGACCGTCTACCGGACCCTGATCCTCGGTGCATCCTACGGCTCGCTGCTCGCGACGAAGCTCGCGCTGGCCGGCCACGCCGTCACCTTGGTGTGCCTCCCGAACGAGGTGGAGGCGATCAACGCCGACGGTGCGCGCGTCCGGATGCCGATCAAGGGCCGCGAAGGTCTGCTCGAGATCCACTCGACCGATTTGCCGGGCTCGATTCGGGCTGCCGGACCGACCGAGGTAAACCCGGCCGACTACGATCTGATCGCGCTCGCGATGCAGGAGCCGCAGTATCGCGGCGTGCGTGACCTGCTCGACGCGGTGGCGACCTCCGGCGTGCCGTGCATGTCGATCATGAACATGCCGCCGCTGCCGTATCTGGCGCGCATCCCCGGACTCGACACGAGCGTGCTGCACGACTGCTTCACCGACGCGACCGTGTGGCGCAACTTCGACCCGGCCATGATGACGCTGTGCAGCCCCGACCCGCAGGCGTTCCGCCCGCCCGACGAGGCGATCAACGTGCTGCAGGTGACGCTGCCGACCAACTTCAAGGCCGCGCGCTTCGACGACGATCGCCACACCGCGATGCTGCGCACGATGCAGGCCGACATCGAGGCGGCCCGCTACCAGGCGGCAGACGGTCCCGTTGAGCTGCCGGTGAAGCTCAAAGTCCACGACTCGGTCTTCGTGCCGCTGGCGAAGTGGGCGATGCTGATCACCGGCAACTACCGCTGTGTCACCGCGGAGGGTGCGCGTGCGATCCGCGAGGCGGTCCACACCGATCCGGCGGAGTCGCGCGCGGTCTACGACTGGGTGCGCCAGCTCTGCGTCTCGCTGGGTGCCGATCCCGAAGACCTGGTGCCGTTCGAGAAGTACGCTGCCGCTGCGCAAGGACTCTCGCGTCCCTCCTCGGCCGCACGCGCGCTCTTCGCCGGCGCGCCGAACATCGAGCGGGTCGACAAGTTGGTCCAAGGGGTCGCCGCCCAGCAGGGGATGCGCTCCGACGTCCTCGATGAGACGGTGCGCCTGGTCGACGCGCGTCTGGCGGAGAACCGCGCCGCCGTCGTCGTCTGACCGGATGGCGCGCACCCGTCGCCGCAAGCCGGTAGCGCCCGATACCAGCTGCGTTCCCGTCCCGCAGCCCGACGGCGGCTACGCCGTCGAGCTGCGCTTCCGGCTGGACCCGGCGGCGCCCCCCGAGCAGGTCGACGCGCTGCAGCGCACGCTGCGCTGGCGGCCCGACACGATCGCGGTGCAATTCGCCTACGAGCCGCGCGCACGCGGGCTGCGCATCAGCGGGCCCGACGTCGGCGACGTGTTCACGTTCGCGACCCGCGTTTCCGACGCGATCCGCGAGATCGGCGACCTCATCCGCGACGAGCCGCCGCCGGCGCACCGCGAATCGCCACCGAACAACGACGGCGCGCGCGTCATGCGCGACGTCAGCATCGACGTCGACGAGCACCGTTGGAGCTACGAGCCGCCGGGGGCGTTCTTGCCGGAACCCGCTCCGCCGACGCGGGCCGCGCGCGCGCGTACCGCGGCCCGCGCGTTGCTGCGCCGGGTAACTGGCCGCTGAGCGCACTGCGCGACCTGCCGGCCGCGCGCATCGTCGGCTTCCTCGCCGATGCCGCGGAACGCTGGGCCGACGCCGACTTCGCGCCGCGCGTTCGCACGACGCACGCGATCATGGACCGGCTCGGCTACAGCGAGCCGGTCGTCGACTACGCGCTCGACCGCCTCTTCTTCGGCATCACGCGCACCACACTCGAAGCGGCAATCATCGGTGAAGTCGGTTCGCTTGCGGCACTGGACGGCCCGCTCGCGCGCGACGGCGCGCCGGCGGCGTGGGCGCGCGGCGTCGAGCGCGCGGTCATCGTGTCGAGCGACACGACGATCGGGGTGGCCCTCGTTCCCGCGGTTTTCGCACTGTGCGCGAAGTGCGATGTCATCGTCAAAGACCGCAGCGACGCGCTGATCGCCGCCTTCTTCTCCTCGCTGGCCGAAGAGCATCCCGCGTTCGCCGGTGCCGCGGTCGCACGGACCTGGAGCGGCGGCGCGGACGCCGATGAGGACGCGCTCCTCGCCGACGCCGACGTGGTCGTGGCGTTCGGCCGCGACGACGCGTTGCGCGGAGTCCGCGACCGCTGCGGCATCGAGACCCGGTTCGTTCCGTTCGGTCACCGCGTGAGCGTCGGCCGCCTGCGGGCCGCGGAGGTCGCCGCGGCCGACGACGCGTTGCTCGCCGGAATCGCGCGCGACGCGGTGCTCTACGACGGCGAAGGCTGCCTCTCGCTGCACGCACTGGTCGTCGAGGCCGACGACGACGCGTTCGCGATGTTCGCGCAACGGCTCGGCGCCGCGGCCGAACAGGTCACGATCGAATTCCCGGCCGGTCACATCGAGCCCGCGCGAGCCGCAGCGGCCGCATCGTACCGACAGCTCGCGGCGTTTCGCGCCGCGGGTGGCCACGGCACCGTCGTCCGTGCCGGCGACGCGACGCTCGTGTTCGACGCGCCGCACGACGAGCCGCCGCCACTGGTCGCGCGCACGCTGCCGATCCTGCGCGGCGACGACGACACGCTCGCCGCATACGTCGCGGCGCATCGTCTTCCGGTCCAGGCGCTCGGCGTCGCAACTGCCGACGCCGAGGCACTCGCCCTCGCCGCGCGTATCGGCGCCGTCCGCGCCGCCCCGCTCGGCACGCTCCAAGATCCCCCGCTCCCCGGCCACCACGGCGGCGAACACCGCATCGCCCCGTTCATTCGGTTCGTGGACGCCTCCTGACCGGTATGATATCATGATCTCGCGATGCCACGGCCCATTAGGACACTGCCTCTCCGGCTCGACCCGGAGACTTATCAACGCCTGTACCTCCAGGCCAAGGCCGA
>JBEKAU010000402.1:0-3419 GCA_050015755.1 Vulcanimicrobiaceae bacterium
GGCCACGGTGCGCGGATCGAGCCGCGCGCCGGGCACGAGCGTGACGCGCACGCTGGCACTGGCGTCGCGGCGCGGTTCGTCGGCGTAGATACCGCCGCTGGCCGGTGCGATGACGACGCGCGCGTCGTCGATGCCGGCCACGCCGCGCAGCGCGAGCGCGAGGTCGTCGGCGAGCGCGTCACGCGTCTGCGCTTCGAGCACGGCCGGCGGCGTCAACGCGCCGACGTGCGCGAGCGCTTCGCTGCTGTCGGGAAGGTGCGCATGCGGGATGCCGGCCAGCGCGAGCCGCAAGAGCAGATCGCTGCGCCGGCCGCGCTCGACGCGGACGTTGTCCGACAGCACGGCGTAGGGCACGTTCCATGCTGCCAGCCGCTGCTCGACCTCCGCCAGCTGCTCGGGGACGAGCGGCGTCGCGAACAGCGTCACCCGCGTGTCGCGGCTGACGACGCCGCCGAGGACGCCCAGCACGAGCAGGCTCGCCAACGCAACCAGCGCGACGATACGCGCGCGCGGAGGCAGCGCCTGGATGCGCGCCAGGGCATCGCGCAGCGTCATACTTGCATCCCGAGCACGGTCGCCAGCGCTTGCGCCGCGCGCTGCGCGCTCGCGGTCGCGATTTGCAGCGCGACGTCCGCGCGGGCACGCGCGACGACCATCTCTTGCAAGCCGCCGCGATGCGCGACGAACGCATCTTCAGCGCGCTGTGCGCCGGCGAGGATCGCGCCCGCTGCATCGACGAGCGCCCCGAACGCGTCCCCGCCGGACGAGTGCGCGATCGGCGAGATCCGCGGCGCTTCGCTCGGCGCCGCGTCGGGGACGAGGTTGTCGACCCGCATCAGAAGCGGCCCACGTCGAGGGTACGTTCGGCCAGCCGTTTTCCGACGTCGAACACCGAGGCGTTGGCCTCATACGCGCGCTGCGCGTCGAGCACGGCGATCATTTCGGTCAGCGCGTCGGCGCGCTCGCCGTCGGGCGTCGTGCCGAGCAATCGCGTCGCCGGCGCATCGTCGTCCGCGCCGTCGGGATCACCCACCGTATCGAGTGCGTCGTCGGGCGTGGCTGCCGAGAAATGCGCGACGAGCCGCGGGTAGGGATGCTC
This sequence comes from Vulcanimicrobiaceae bacterium, assembly GCA_050015755.1. Taxonomy (GTDB): domain Bacteria; phylum Vulcanimicrobiota; class Vulcanimicrobiia; order Vulcanimicrobiales; family Vulcanimicrobiaceae; genus Vulcanimicrobium. The sequence continues at coordinate 1,100 of JBEKAU010000402.1, forward strand.
CGGCGTCGAGGCTTGCGCCGCCGCGACGTTGCGCGCGGCGACGTCGAGCAACGTACGCTGCACGTCCATCCCGTCGGCAGCGACGGAGAGCAGGTCGAACTCACTCATCGGCGACCATCGCCGCTGGCAGAATCCTGCCGGGTCATCGGGCCACGCCGCGCAGCTCGGCGAAGCGCGCCTTGAGCGCGCCGAGCAGCGCCTCTTCGAAGATGGCCGCACGCGCCAACCGGGCCGCGCCACGCTGGTCGTGCGCCGCCGTCGGCGCCAGCTGTTCGATCTGGGTACGTGCGGCCAGCGCCGCGGCGGCGGTGGCCAGGGGGGTGGTCTGCATGCGGTCAGGCTGCCGCATCGCCGTGAACGGGACGTTACCGGAAGATGATCGCCGGATGAGCGGGACGGCAACGGCTCGTAGGGAAGCAGGCAAGGTGAACGTACCGGAAACGGGTGTCGACGCGTTCAACCTGTTGCGGAGGCGCCTCGCCGCGTCCGCCGATCCGGCACTGCTAGCCGCCTTGGCCGATGCGGAACGGGCCTACGAGACCCTCAAGCTCGAGCGAGCCTCGCTCCAGAGTAAAGCGGCTGCCTCGGCGATCAACGCCGAGCGCGAGCTGACGAAGCTGCACACCCTGGGCCGGGTCGCCGAGACGGTCAACTCCTCGCTCGAGCTCGACGTCGTGCTGCGGCGGGTGCTCGACACCGCCGTCGAGGTCATGCAGGCCGAGCGCGGCTTCGTCATGATCGCCGACGGCAAGGACGAGCTCGAGCTGACCACCACCTACGGGATCGATCGCGCCACGGTCGAGGGCGACGACATGCGGCCCTCGCACACGACGGTGCGGCGCGTCTTCGAGACCGGTGAGCCGATCGTCACCACCGACGCGCAACAAGACCCACGCTTCAACGTCAACCTCTCCGTGCGCGCGTTGCGGCTGCGCTCGATCGTCTGCGTCCCACTGGCGATCAAGTCGCGCACGATCGGCGTCGTCTACCTCGACTCACGCGTTGCGCCGGGCCTCTTCTCACCGGCCGACCCCGATCTCCTCACCGCGTTCGCGAACCAAGCCGCACTGGCGATCGAGAACGCCCGCCTCTTCGACGCGATGCGCGCACAAGTCGTCGAGATCAGCCGACTCGAGCAGCTGCAAGCGCGCGTGCTGGCTTCGATCACCAGCGGTGTCATCACCGTCGACGGCGGTGGCCACATCGCCAGCTTCAACGATGCCGCCGCGCAGACGTTCGGGATCGAGAGCGCGACGATGCTCGGCCGACCCTCACGCGTGCTCGATGCGCTGATCCCCGGTATCACCGCGCTGCTCGCCGCCGGCGGCTTGAGCGGCAAAGGCGAGCCGATGGAAGCGCGCCACCCCACCCGCGGCGCGCTCGACTTGGAAGTGCGCATCGCGCAGATCGAGCTGCCCGACGACAACGCGCGCCACGGCTGGGCCATCGCCGTCACCGACCTCACCGAACGCCGCAACCTCGAGCGCCTGCACGCCGCCGACGTCGAACAGCGCCGCGCCGTCCGCGAAGCGTTCGCGCGCTACCTCGCACCACACGTCGTCGAGCAGTTGATGAGCGCTCCCGGCGGCGTCGCCCTCGGTGGCGAGCGCGCCGCAGCGACGATCCTTTTCGCCGACATCGACGGCTTCACCGAGCTCGCCGGCCGCCTCGACGCCGAACGGGTCGTCGAGATCCTCAACGCCTTCTTCACCGCCGCCGTGCAAGTCGTCTTCGAACACGACGGCCTGCTCGACAAATTCTACGGCGACGGCCTGATGGTCGTCTTCGGCCCGCCGCGCGTGCGCGACGACGACGCCGCCCGCGCGCTCGCCGTCGCCCGCGCTCTGCACCGCGCCGCCGCAACCATCAACGCCGACGGCCACCCGCTCCAACTCGCGATCGGCGTCGCCACCGGCGAAGTCGTCGCCGGCCACATCGGCAGCCCCAAGCGCATGGACTACACCGTGATCGGCAACGCCGCCAACCTGGCCAGTCGCCTCCAAGGCGCCGCCCCGCCAACCCACACCTACATCGACGACCGCACGTACCAACGCCTACGCGAAAAGCCGAAAGCCGAAACCCTCGTCGCCAAAATCCGCGGCAAAACCGACCCCGTCACCATCCACGACGTGACCTAACGCCGCGCCGACCTACGGATCGGCGCCGTCGTCCTCGACCCGATAGCTGCGCTCCCCGCGCCTATCGGTCCACACACGCGTCACCCGCCCACTGGCAGGATCCCGAAACACTTCATCGGTCGGGCGCATCGCCACGCCCCGCCCCCGATACCGCCGATCAGCGAAGTACGACACGACGCCAA
>JBEKAU010000403.1:0-3408 GCA_050015755.1 Vulcanimicrobiaceae bacterium
AGCGCGAGAACGGTCGTGCGACCGCCGTGACGACGAGTGCGGGCGAGACGATCGCCGCGGACGTCTTCGGCATCGGCCTCGGATTGACGATCAACACGGAGCTCGCGGTCGGCACGGGGATTCAGACGCGTACCGGGTTCGTCACCGATGAGCGGCTCTTTACCGGCGTGGATGGGGTGTACGCGGCGGGCGATTGCGCCGAGTTCTACGATCCGGGTGCCCAGATGCACTATCGTATGGGAACCTGGAACAGCGCCGGCGCACACGGCAAGCTCGCCGCGATCAACATGTCGGGCGGAGCCGCCGCCTACGACACGATCCCCGAGTATTCATCGCTGGTCTTCCGCGGGCAGACGATTACGCAGTTCGGTCTCTCGCCGGAATACCGCGACGACCTCGAGTGCGATACGCACGTCGACAACGAGCGGGGCTGGTACCGGGCGCTCTACTTCCTCGAGGGTCGGCTCGTCGGTGGCGTGATGATCGGCAAAGGCAACCGCGCCGGGAAGCGCCGCTACCTCGACGCGATCCGAACGCGGGCGACGTTCGAGCGGGCGGAGCGCCGCGAGCTCCTCGTCTGGACCTCCGAGTAGGACGGTGACCCAGACGCGTGCGGCGGTCCAAATCGGGCCCAAGCGCACGGACGTGCGCAGGCTGCCGATACCGGTGCTTCGGCCGGACGGGGGACTCTTGCGCGTGCTCGCGGCTGGCATCTGCGGCAGCGACGTCCCGCTGTACGCGAACGGCAGCGGCGGCGAACGCATCCTCGGCCACGAGAACGTCGGCGTCATCGAGCAGCTCGGGCCGCTTGCGCGTGAGCGTTGGGACGTGCGTGAAGGCGACCTCGTGGCGCTCGAAGAGTATCTGCCGTGCGGCCATTGCCCAGACTGCCGCAGTGGCGAGTATCGTTCGTGTCTGTCGACCGACAGCCGGCGGCCGGGCGCGCTGCGCTACGGCGCGACGGCGTTGACGGTCGAGCCCGGACTCTGGGGCGGCTACAGCCAGTTCCAGTATCTCCACCCGCGCGCCGTGCTGCACCGCGTCCCTGCCGGCGTCGACCCGCGCATCGCCTCGATGGCGCTGCCGATCGGAAACGGGTTCCAATGGGCGTATCTGGACGGTGGGGCCGGTCCGGGCCGCACCGTGGTCGTGCAAGGACCGGGACAGCAAGGACTCGCGTGCGTGATTGCGGCGAAGGCCGCCGGCGCCACGGTCGTCGTTTCCGGCATCACGCGCGACCGGCACCGCCTCGAGGTCGCACGCGCGCTCGGCGCCGACGTCGTCGTCGACGTCGAACGTGACTCGCTGCGTGAGGCGGTGCTGGCGGTCACCGCAGGTGCGCTGGCCGACCTCGTGCTCGATGTGTCGGCGGGCGATGCGCGCGAGGTCGTCGCGGGTGCCGTCGGTCTGGTGCGCAAACGCGGCACCTTGCTGCTGGCCGCGTACAAGGGCAAGCCGCTCGACGCGTTCCCGCTCGACGAGGTCATCCGCGGGCAGATCAACGTGCGGGGCGTGCGCGGCCACAGCTTTCGCGCGGTCGAAATGGCGCTCGCGCTCATGGCCTCGCGGCGTATCGATTTCACGCCGCTCGCGACCCACACGCTGAGCTTGGACGAGACCGATCGCGGCTTGCGCCTCGTCGGCGGCGAGATCGAGGAGGACGTGGTTCACGTCGCGATCGACCCGTGGCGCTGAACGGCATCGCCGGCCCCTTCCGTTCGCGCGAGTTCCGGCTGTTGTGGGGCGGGCAGTTCGTCTCCAACATCGGGACGTGGGCGCAGATCACGGCCGTCGGCTATCTCGCGGTGCGCTTCGCCGCGACGCCCGCGCTCGCAGCGCTCTACGTGGGCATCATCGGTCTCGCCGCGGCCCTTCCGGTGCTCGTCCTCTCACCCGTCGCGGGGGTCGCCGCGGACCATCTGCCGCGCAAGCGCATCCTCTACGCGACCAACAGCATTCAGGCCGCGACCGCGCTCGTGCTCGGGATCCTGGTTTCGTGTCACGCGCTCGCGTTCTGGCATCTCGTCGCGCTCAACGCGTTGCGAGCGGCGAACCAAGCCTTTGACGCGCCGGCGCGCCAGAGCTGGATTCCGGCGCTCGTTCCCCCCGCGTCGCTCGGGAACGCGATCGGCTTGATGTCGGTCGCGTTCAACGGCCCGGGTGTCATCGGTCCGCCCGTAGCCGGTCTCCTCATCGCCTCCGTCGGGGCCGCCACCTCGTTCTACGTGAACGCGGCGGCGACGCTGACGGCGGTGCTGGCACTCGCGCTCATGCGATCCTCGCCGCCGGGGCGACCGGCGCGTGAGCCGTTCTTCCACTCGATGCGGGCCGGGTTCGTGTTTTTGGGCCGTCATCCGGCGTTGCGGTTCGTCATCGTGATGATGGTCGTCGCGGCCCTCGTCGTGCGGCCGTACGTCGCGCTCCTGCCGGCATACGCCGCGCACGTGGTGCACGTCGACGCACGCGGCTTCGGGTTGTTGCTGGGCGCGAGCGGCATCGGCGGACTGTGCGGCGGTCTGGCGACCGCACTGTTCGGGCACCTTCGGCGCGAAACGACGTGGGTCGCGAGTGCCGTGCTCATGGGCGTCGCGCTCGCCGTCCTCGGCTGCGTGCGCTCGAGCGGCGCGGCCCTGATCGTGCTGGTCGTTCTCGGCATGGCCGTGCTCAGCTTTCAGACCCTCTCGACCGTCATGCTGCAAATGCTATCCCCGATGGAGATGCGGGGCCGGGTCGTCGGGGTGAACGCGATGCTGGGGCTCGGTTTTACGCCGGCCGGTTCGATGGTGATGGGCGGAATGGCCGCGGCCATCGGATTACCGACGGCCTTTCTTGCCGGCGGCGCGTTCACGGTCGCGATCGTGCTCGCGCTGCGCCGCCCGATGGCACGGGGGCTGCTTGCCGCGGTCGCCTCATCCCCGCTTCCTCGAGGAGAGGTCTCGTGACGACGCTCAAGACTGCGATTGGCAGCTATGGACATACCGCGCCGCTCTTCGACGGGCGCGTCGTTCCCTCGGGGTTCGCTTTCGACTTCGTCCACGTCAAGCCGCTGATGGCCGCGTACCGGCAGATGGTGCGCGAGCTCGCATTCGACGTCTGCGAGATGGCGATCACGACGTATCTCCTCGCGAAGGCCTACGACAAGGGCTTCACGGCGCTGCCGATCTTCCTGGGCCGCATGTTCCACCATGGCGACATCCAGTGCGGGGCGGACGCGAACGTTCACACCCCGACGGATCTGCACGGCAAGCGCGTCGGCGTGCGCGCGTACACGGTGACCACCGGCGTCTGGGTTCGCGGACTACTGCAGCGCGAATACGGCGTCGATCCGCGTGCGATCACCTGGGTGACCGACGACGAGGAACACGTCCGAGAATTTCGGCCGCCCGCCAACGTCGTCGCCGCACCGGC